>VBNY01000009.1 GCA_005877705.1 Gammaproteobacteria bacterium | reverse complement strand
AAATAGCCACGCAAGCGTTTGAACATGAAGCGACCGGAAACGTTCGGCGGGGGACCCCCAAAAGTGGCGCGTAATCTAGCAACCGACAGGACATTCAGCAAGGCAACATGTATGATTTTGCGGAGTTTTTCGCACTCGTCGAGGCGGCCTCAAGGCCGCGAGCGCAGCCCCATGAGCCTCACACGCGAGCAGATCGAAAGCATCGCCCACCTGGCGCGCCTCGAGCTCAAGCCGCCCGAGATTGCCGTGTACCAGGAGAGCCTGTCACGAATTCTGGACTTGGTCGGCGAGCTTGACCGTGCCGACACGGCGAGTGTCGCCCCGATGGCACACCCGTTGCCGGGCCTGTCGCAACGCCTGCGGGCCGACCTCGTCACCGAGCAGAACCGCCACGAGCTGTATCAGGCCAACGCGCCGCAAGTGGCCGCCGGGCTGTATCTGGTACCCAAGGTAATAGAGTGACGTGAGTATTCACACGAAGACACTGACGCAGCTCGCCGCCGGCCTGCGGGCCAGGGAATTCTCCAGCCTCGAGCTCACGCGCTGGTATCTGGATCGCATCGAGGTGAGTCAGCCCGTGCTGAACGCCTTTATCACGGTGACGCGCGATCAGGCGCTGGCTGCCGCGCAGGCCGCGGACCTTCACCTCGCCGCCGCACGCGGCGGGCCGCTGTGCGGGGTGCCGGTCGTGCACAAGGATATCTTCTGCACCCAGGGTGTGCGGACGACTTGCGGCTCGCGCATGCTCGACAACTTTGTGTCGCCCTATGACGCCACCGTCGTCGCGAAGCTCAAGTCCGCCGGCGCCGTGATGCTGGGCAAGGCGAACATGGATGAGTTTGCCATGGGCTCCTCGAACGAGACGAGCTACTACGGCCCCGCACGTCTCGCGCCCGCAGCAACCGCGACCGACACCGGTGGCTCGATCCGGCAACCGGCCGCATTGTGCGGCGTCACGGGATTCAAGCCGACGTACGGCCGCGTCTCGCGCTATGGGATGGTCGCCTTCGCCTCCAGCCTCGATCAGGGCGGCATCATCACCGCGAGCGCGCAGGATGCCGCGCTGGTGATGCGCGAGATGGCGGGATTCGATGCCAACGACTCGACGAGCGTCGACACGCCGGTGCCCGACTACGTGGCGAGCCTCGATACGCCGCTCGCCGGGCTCAAGGTCGGTCTGTTGAAGGAGTTCTTCGACAAGGGTCTCGACCCGGAGAACGAGCGCCGCATCCGCGAGGGGTTGGCTGTTTACGAGAAGCTCGGCGCGCGCCTGCACGAAGTGAGCCTGCCGAACCTGCCCCTGTCGGTGCCGGCCTACTACGTCGTCGCGCCGGCTGAATGCTCATCCAACCTGGCCCGCTTCGACGGGGTGCGTTACGGACACCGCTGCCGGGAGCCGCGCGATCTGCTGGATCTCTACAAGCGCACGCGCGGCGAGGGCTTCGGCGCCGAAGTGAAGCGCCGCATCATGACGGGCACCTATGTGCTGTCGGCCGGGTACTATGACGCGTACTACCTCAAGGCCCAGAAGGTCCGCCAGCTCATCGCCGCAGATTTCAAGCGGGCGTTCAGCGAGGTGGATGTGCTGATCGGGCCGACATCGCCGACGGCCGCATTCGCGATCGGCGCCAAGACGGCCGATCCGATCACGATGTACCTGAATGACATCTACACCATCGGCGCGAATCTGGCCGGCCTGCCGGCCATCTCGATTCCGTGCGGGTTTGCGCAAGGGTTGCCCGTGGGTCTGCAGATCGTGGGTGCGCATTTCGCCGAGGCCAAGCTGCTGAACGTTGCGCATCTGTATCAGCGCGCGACGGATTGGGCTGACGAAATCGAAGATCTTCTCGGGCTCATCCACCGCCTACGGCGCCCCTCCCAACGCACAGGCGAACCTGGTCGATCTCGGCTACCCCGGCGTGCTGCCGGTGCTGAACGCTGCGGCGGTGCGCATGGCCGTGAAGTTCGGGCTCGCGATCAACGCGCGCATCGCCCGCCACTCGGTGTTCGCGCGCAAGAACTACTTCTACCCGGACCTTCCGAAGGGCTACCAGATCAGCCAGTACGAGCTGCCGATCGTGGCCGAAGGCTCGATCGAGATCGTGCTCGACGACGGCGCGAAGAGACGGATCGGCGTCACGCGCGCGCACCTGGAGGAGGACGCCGGCAAGTCGCTGCACGAAGGGCTGCCCGGTGTTACCGGCATCGACCTCAACCGCGCCGGCACGCCGCTGGTGGAGATCGTCTCGCAGCCGGAGCTGCGCTCGGCCAAGGAAGCGGTCGCGTACATGAAGAAGGTGCACACGCTGGTGCGCTACCTCGAGATCTGCGACGGCAACATGCAGGAGGGCTCGTTTCGGTGCGACGCCAATGTCTCGGTGCGCCGCCGGGGAGCCGAGAAATTCGGCACGCGCGCCGAGGTCAAGAACCTCAACTCCTTCCGCTTCGTGGAGAAGGCCATCAACTACGAAGTGGCACGCCAGATCGACATCCTCGAGTCGGGCGGTAAGGTCGCGCAGGAAACGCGCCTGTACGATCCTGACAAGGGTGAGACGCGCTCGATGCGCTCCAAGGAGGAGGCGAACGACTACCGCTACTTTCCCGATCCCGACCTGCTGCCGGTTGCGCTCGATGAGGCGCTCATCGAAGAAGTGCGCGCCAGCCTGCCCGAGCTGCCGGACGAGAAGGCCGCGCGGTTCGCATCGCGCTACGGCCTTTCGCCCTATGACGCCGGCGTGCTCACGGCGAGCCGCGAGCTGGGCTCCTACTACGAGGACGTCGTGCGCGAGGTTCCGACGGAGCCCAAGCTCGCCGCGAACTGGGTCATGGGCGAGCTGGCGGCGGCGCTCAACAAGGACGGCCTCGACATCACCGACGGCAAGCTGCCCGCCGCGCGCCTCGCGGGGCTGCTGAAGCGCATCGCGGACCAGACGATCTCCGGGAAAATAGCGAAGGAGGTCTTCGAAGCGATGTGGGCGGGTGGGGCGGGCGCCGATGCCATCATCGAACAGAAGGGCCTGCGGCAGATCACCGACGCCACGGCGATCGAGCGCGCGATCGATGAGGTCATGGCGAAGAGTCCGGGGCAGCTGGCGGAGTACCGCGCGGGCAAGGACAAGCTGTTCGGTTTCTTCGTGGGGCAGGTGATGAAGGCGACACAGGGGAAGGCGAATCCGATGCAGCTGAACGAGCTGTTGAGGAAAAAACTTGCCGGTTGAGTTGTGTGTTCCAGTGCCCCATTGTGGGGGCATGGATCAGCAAACCACTTGCGCCGGCGATGAAGTCCGTCGCTTCATCGTCGAGAATCGCCCTGTCCGCGGCCATTGGGTTCGCCTCGAGGGCGCGTGGCGCGAGCTGCGCGCACACAAGGACTACCCGCAGCCGGTACGAGAGCTGCTTGGCCAGGCCGTCGCCGCGTCCGTGCTGCTGGCCGCGACGCTGAAGTTTCGCGGGACGCTCACGTTGCAGCTTCAAGGTAACGGAGCCGTGGGCCTGCTCGTGGCCCAATGCACCCACGACTTTCGCCTACGCGCCGTCGCGCGCTTCGATGACGGCGTGGTGAACAGCATCGCCTCGCAGCCCGAGCATGGGGGAGTCTTCCGGCAACTCGTCGGCACCGACGGCCGCTTCGCCGTGACAGTCGAAGCGGACGAGAAAAGCATGCGCTACCAGGGCATCGTGCCGCTCACCGGCCTGTCGCTTGCGGATTCCCTCGAGGCGTACTTCGCGTCCTCGGAGCAGCTTCCGACGCGCGTCCTGCTGGCCGCCGACGAGGAGCGTGGCGCAGGGGTGCTGGTGCAGAAGGTTCCCGGCTCCGCGGACGAGTCGGACATGCAGCAGATCTGGGAGGACGCTCAGCGGGGCATCGAGCGCCTGAGTGCCGATGAGCTGCTGCAGTGTCCGGTCGAGGAGCTGCTGGTACGGAGCTTTGCCGCTCACGACATGCGACTGTTTCGCGGCTCGCCGGTACAGTTTCAGTGCCGCTGCAGCCAGGGGCGCGTCGCGGGGCTGCTGCGGGCACTAGGCCCTGACGAAATACGGGGCGTCGTGCGGGAGCAGGGGGCCGTGACCGTGACCTGCGAGTTCTGCCATCGGCCGTATCGTTTCGATGCGGTCGACGTGGAGGCCCTGTTTGCTGATGCGGCAGACTCGAACAGTCCGCCATCGATCCATTGAGAGCCAATCCAGCTCCCTTCGTTCCATGACCGAGACAATGCGCGAGTGCACCTCGCCGCGGCGGTCGTTCTACCCAGACTCTTCCCATCACCGCCGCTACCGTGCTAGCCTTCATTATTGAAGATTTGTGCAATTCTTTAAGTGAATGGCATCTCTCGGTTCAGCGGAGCTGGTTACATGGCTGAGGGCGGCAGGCGAGTCCAGCCGGCTGCGGCTGCTGGCGCTGTGTGCTCAAGGAGACCTGAGCGTGTCGGATCTCGCGCAGGCGGTGCATCAGAGCGAGCCGCGCGTTTCGCGGCATTTGAAGATCCTGTGCGAGGCCGGCCTCACCGAGCGGCTGCGGCAGGGCCAGTGGGTTCATTACCGCATCAGCGCGAGCCCGCCGGCGGCAAGCTTCGTGCAAGGGTTGCTGGCGCAGCTCGATCGCAGGGATCCGGTGCTCGTCCGCGACCGTACCGGCGCGCAGGCGGCCGCGTCCGGTGTGCCGGATACGGCGGGTGCGAGGACTTCCGAGTCGCGCCTCGGCCGGGCTCTCAGGGGCTTCGTTGAGGCACAAGACCTCGCAACGCGGTTGGAGTCGGCTCTCGTGGTAGGCGTCGAGCACCTCGAGCTGCTCGAAAGTGCGGCGTCGATCGCCAACGTGTGCACGGCTATCGCGCACTCGCGCCGCACCGCGCAGAGCGCGCGTGCGTTCGCGGAGCGGCGTGGATTCGCCTGTCGTGTGCTGTTGGCCGCGAGCTCCGAAGGGCTCAGCGAGAGAGACGTGGTCCGCACCGGGCAGGCGTTTAATGCGGTGTTTCTGGATCATCTCGCCGTACCGGACAGCGCTCTCGCTGGGATGCTGGCGTGCGGGCGGCGGGCGCTCGCCCCTGGTGGACGGTTGTGGCTCTTCGAACGGTACGAGTCTCTGGAGGGCTCTCGCGAAAAGGTGGTGGAGCATCCGCTTGCCAGGCTACGCCGGCTGCTCGGCGATGTGGGGCTCGCTTGCGAGCGGCTGAGCCCGATCGAGGCGGACGGGGAGCATGTGCTGGCCGCCGTCGCGGTGTCCGCGGTGGCGGCGCCGCGAGGCACGAGTAATGCGACCGCGGCGTGAGTGGCGGCACCGCAATGGCCTTTGCAGAGGACCCCATGGGCAGCGCGAACTTCACGGCACACACCCCGATCCGGGTCTCATTCGAGTTCTTTCCGCCCGGCGATGCCGACATGGCGACGACGCTGTGGAAGTCCATCGAGCGTCTGGCTCCGCTCGCGCCGCGTTTCGTGTCCGTGACATACGGAGCCGATGGCTCGACAAGGGAGCGCACTCACAGCGTAGTCACTCGCATCCAGCGCGAGACAACCCTCGTCGGCGCGCCTCACTTGACGTGCATCGGTGCTTCGCGAGGCGAGATTCTCGATATCGCCAGGAGGTACCACGACGAGGGTATTCGCCACGTCGTCGCCTTGCGCGGTGACCTGCCGCAGACGCAGACGCGCTACCAGCCGCACCCGGACGGCTTTGCTTACGCGTCGGATCTCGTGGCGGGACTCAGGGCCGTTGCGGATTTCGACATCTCGGTCGCCGCATATCCGGAGGTGCATCCGGAGGCTCCCTCTGCCGGGTTCGATCTCGACAATCTCAAGCGCAAGGTCGATGCGGGAGCCTCGCGCGCGATCACGCAGTTCTTTTATGACATCGACGTATTCCTGCGCTTTCGCGATCGCTGCGCGGCCGCGGGAATCCGTGCGCCCATCGTGCCGGGGATCCTGCCCATCACGCGCTTTCCTCAAGTGCTGCGTTTCGCGGCTCGCTGCGGCGCCAGCATCCCACCTTGGCTGAAGGAGCGCTTCCAGGGACTGGATGACGACCACGACACGCGCCGTCTGATTGCGGCGAGCGTTGCGATAGAGCAGGTGCACGCGCTGGTTCGCCATGGAGTGCGCGAGTTCCACTTCTACACCCTCAATCGCGCCGAGCTGACGTATGCGATCTGCCACGCGTTGGGCATCCGCCCGGCGACGCAGTCGCCCGCTGCGGCCGCGTATCAACCAGGAGTGCCGGCATGACCGGCTGCCGTCATTGCAGTCCGCACGGCCAACAGCTCGCCGCTCCGAGTGCGGATCGGCAGCCGGACCGCCCCAGGGACGACCCCGCGGCGCGCGTGGCGGCGGCGCCATTCGCCGTGACTCCCGTCGATGAGACCGAGCGGCGCACACGCATCGAGCGTCTGACAAGACTCCTCGACAAACGCATCGTGTTCCTGGACGGCGCCATGGGCACGATGATCCAGCAGCACAGGCTCGATGAGCGCGGCTTCCGAGGCGAGCGCTTCCGCAGTCACGGCCGCGATCTCAAAGGCAACAACGATATCCTGACGCTCACGCGCCCGGACATCGTCGCCGCCATTCACCGCGCCTACCTCGAGGCGGGCTCCGACATCATCGAGACCAACACGTTCAATTCGACCGCGGTCTCGCAGGCGGACTATGGCACCGAGGCCCTCGTGCCGGAGCTCAACTACCGCGCCGCGCGCCTCGCGCGCCAGAGCGCGGACGAGTTCGCGGCCGGGGCCGGCAGAGCGGCCTTCGTGGCCGGGGCGCTCGGGCCGACCAGCCGCATGAGCTCGCTGTCCCCGGACGTCAACGATCCGGGCTACCGCAGCGTTATGTTCGATGAGCTCGTCGCCACCTATCTCGATGCGGCGCGCGCGCTGCTCATGGGCGGCGTCGACCTGCTGCTCATCGAGACCGTGATCGACACGCTGAACGCCAAGGCCGCGATCTACGCCGCGCAGACCCTGTTCGATGAGGCCGGCGTGCGGCTGCCGATCGTCATTTCCGGCACGATCACGGACGCCTCCGGGCGCGTGCTGTCCGGGCAGACCACCGAGGCATTCTGGAATTCGATCCGGCATGCCGAGCCGCTCGCCGTCGGCTTGAACTGCGCCCTCGGGGGCCGGCAGCTGCGGCCCTACGTGCAGGAGCTCGCCACGGTAGCCGACACCTATGTGTGCGCGTACCCGAATGCGGGCCTGCCCAATGCCTTCG
The DNA here is from genome assembly GCA_005877705.1 of Gammaproteobacteria bacterium. Lineage (GTDB taxonomy): Bacteria > Pseudomonadota > Gammaproteobacteria > Steroidobacterales > Steroidobacteraceae > 13-2-20CM-66-19. The sequence continues at coordinate 515 of VBNY01000009.1, read as the reverse complement.
GCGAGTACGACGAAGCGCCGCAGGAGACGGCAGACATCCTGGGCGAGTACGGTGAGTCCGGGCTGATCAACATCGTGGGCGGCTGCTGCGGCACCACCCCGGAACGGTCAAGTGCCGGCTCTCCGGGCTCGAGCCGCTCAACATTGACGACCAGACGCTGTTCGTGAACGTCGGCGAACGCACCAACGTCACCGGATCGGCGAAATTCCGCAAGCTCATCGAGGCTGGCGACTACTCCGCGGCGCTCGATGTGGCACGCCAGCAGGTCGTGAGCGGCGCGCAGATCATCGACGTCAACATGGACGAGGGCATGCTCGACTCGGAAGCGGCCATGGCGCGCTTCCTGCACCTGGTCGCCTCCGAGCCGGACATCGCGCGCGTGCCGGTGATGCTCGACTCATCGAAATGGTCCGTCATCGAGGCCGGCCTCAAATGTGTGCAAGGCAGGCCGATCGTCAACTCGATCAGCCTCAAGGAAGGCGAGGACGTATTCATCGAGCATGCCCGCAAGGTGC
>VBNY01000008.1 GCA_005877705.1 Gammaproteobacteria bacterium | reverse complement strand
CGTGTTCTCCCGCTCGAGCTGCCGCAGAGCCACGAGCCAGTCTTCCACATCACTGTAGGCGACAGTCACTGCTGTGCGGTAGTTCGCTACCTGCTCGTCGTACGCAGCACGGACCTGGTCTGTTTGCGCGCGGCGGCGGCCGCCGTCGAAGAGAGTCAGCAGCGCCTGCGGTCCCAGCGCCCACAGGGCGCTGGGCGCGTCGATCCAGGTCGCGCCGTGCGTGCTTTCGAAGCCGACCGCGGCTGCGAGATTGAATACCGGGAAATAAGCTGCCCGCGCGACACCGATAGTCGCGTTGGCGGAGGCAACGCGACGTTCGGCGGCCGCAACATCGGGCCGCCGCTCGAGCAGAGCCGACGGCAGACCTGCGTCGATCGGTGGTGGCGCCACTTCCAGCGGCAATGGCGTGGGTTCCAGGTGAAAGCGCGACGCCTGCTGATCCACCAGCACGGCGATGGCGTGCTCGGTTTGCGCGCGTCGCAACCGGATGTCCTCGTCCTGAGTGCGCGCGGTCTCGAGCTGCGCCTGCGCTTGCGCCACATCGGAAAGCGGAGCCGCACCACCGTTGTACAGGTTCTGGGCCAGCTGCAGCGCTGCCGCGTATGCGGTGACGGTCTGGTCCAGCAATACCTGCTGCGCATCCTCGCTGCGCAAAGTGAAGTAATCCATCGCGAGCTCTGAATGCAAGCTCAAGTCCAACACGGCGAGATCGGCCGCGCTGGCTTGCGCGCTGGCGCGCGCCGCGGCAACCGAATTGCGTACGCGGCCGAACACGTCGATCTCATAAGACAGATCACTCTGCAGCACCAGGTCATTCTGGGTGGCCGGTTTAACGGTGCTGTACGTAGGTGCATTGACCGAGGTGCGATAGCGAGACGCACCAGCGGACGCCGTGATGGTGGGCAAGTAGCTGGCGCGCACGTACCGCATCTGCGCGCGCGCCTGCTCCAGCCGCGCGAACGCCGCCTTGAGGTTTTGGTTGGCGTCCGTGACCTGCGTTTCCAGGGCATCGAGCTCGCTGTCCCGATAGAGGCTCCACCAGGGACCGCGCGACTGGGTGTCCGCCGGCTGTGCCGGCTTCCAGTCGCCCGCCTTCTTGTATGAATCCGGGGGCGGTGCAGTCGCCGGTTTCACATATACCGGCGCGAGCGAGCAAGCGCTCAGCGCACCTGCAGCACTCAAAGCAAATACCAGCAGCTGTGGTTTCATGACTCATCGCTCCCGCCCGGCGCGGAGTGCTGGGCAGACTGTGGCGCCGCCAATCGCGCCGGCGCTTGCGGCTGGGCGGGCGCTTGCGGTTGCGCAACGCGCACCAGCGCGCCGCTGGTAATCGAATCCGGCGGATTGACGATGACGTCATCGCCCGCACCCACTCCGGAAAGCACTTCCATCGAGGTGCCGAAATCGCGGCCGGTCGTGATGTTCTTCAGCGTGACACGGTGGTCAGCTCCAACTACGGCGGCCTGCAGAGCCGTCGAGCGGAACAGCACCGCGTTGGCAGGCAGGCGCAAGCTGGCGACGCCCGGGGGGAGCTTGAAGTGCACGTCGGCGTACGCGCCTGGAAACAACTCGCCGCCCGCGTTGTCGACCATCAACTCCACCTGCAACGTGCGCGAGGTAGGATCGAGGGCCTGGGCGGTACGCACCACCTGCGCCGGATATGTCTTCCCGGGCCGCTCGGCAAAAGTCAGCTCGGCATCGAGGCCGGGCGTCGTGGTGGACGCGTACAGCTGCGGCACCTGTACATAGACCCGCAACTTGCGTACGTCAGCAACGCTGAACAGCGCGGTTCCCTGCCCCGCGTTTATCAAAGCGCCGACGTCCGTGTTGCGACTCGTCACCACCCCATCGAAAGGAGCCAGCACGCGCTTGAAGGACTCCAGATCGCTGAGGCGCGCAACATTGGCTGCCGCCGACTCCAATGCCGCCCTCTTCGCCGCCGCGTCTCCGGCCGCCGCGTCCGCCGCCTGCTGGGAGACGGAATTCGTGGCCAACAGCCCCTTCCAACGCTGGTCGGTGCTGTGCGCAAGCTCGGAATTCGCCCGCGCCGTGGCAAAGTCCGCGCGCGCCTGCCGCAGCTGCTGGTCGACTTCGGGCGTATCGATCTGCGCCAGCAGCTGGCCCTTCTTCACGGGCGTGCCGATGTCGGTGTACCACTTCAGCAGATACCCGTTGGTGCGCGCATAGATCAGGGCCTCGTTATAGGCTTGCACACTGCCAGGCAGCACTAACGCCTCCGCGGCGGGACCTTGCATCGGTTTGGTCGTACTGACCGTGGGAAGCGCAAGTGCCGCCGTGTCGGAGGCGAGCGTGGCCCGCGCCGCCACCCGGCTGACGATGCCCCAGGCGGCGAGGCCCAAGGCAATGACGAGACCTGCCAGCGCGTAGCGGCGCGCGCGTTTTGGACTCGCGTTTCCGACACTGGTATCTGAAGGAACGGACATTGAAGTCTCCCAGGGATTATGTGGCCTGCGCGGCGTGGCGTCGGCCATGAATCAGACGGAACACCGTCGGCACGAACAGCAGGGTTGCCACGGTTGCAAGGACGAGACCGCCGATGACCGCGCGGCCGAGCGGCGCGTTCTGCTCGCCGCCCTCTCCCAACCCGAGCGCCATCGGCACCATGCCGATGATCATCGCCAGTGCCGTCATCAGCACCGGCCGGAAGCGTGCGAAGCCCGCTTGTGATGCGGCCGAGAAGGCATCATCACCGGCCGCCATGCGTTCGCGAGCGAAACTGACGATGAGCACGCTGTTGGCGGTGGCTACCCCCATGCACATGATCGCGCCGGTGAGCGCTGGCACGCTCACGGTCGTGTGCGTCAGGAACAGCATCCAGACGATGCCGGCGAGCGCGGCAGGCAAGGCCGTGATGATGATGAAAGGATCGAGCCAGGACCGGAAGTTGACCACCATCAGCAGATAGATGAGCACGATGGCACCCACCAGGCCCGCGAGCAGCCCGTTGAACGAAGCGTTCATGGTCTGCACCTGCCCGCGCACGAAGACCTGGGCGCCGCGCGGCAGATCGTGCTGCGAGGCGATGATCTTGTTCACCTGAGCGGACATGAAGCCGAGATCGGTCCCCTGCACGGAGCCATAGATGTCGATGACCGGCATCGCGTTGTAATGGCTGACCACCCCTGGGGCGGCGCTGCGGTGGAACACAGCCACGTTGGAGAGCATCTGCGCGGGGGCGCCGCTGCTCGGTCGCAGCGGTGTCGCCGCGAGATCATTCAGCTTGGACGCCACGTCGCTCTGAGTCAGACCCACGAGCCGGGCTTTGCTGCGGTCCACGTTCACGTTGAGCTGCGGGTAGTCGAAGGCCTGCTGAATGCGCACATCCACCGCTCCCGGGATCGCACGCACCTTCTGCAGCAAGAGATCGGCGTATTGCCGGTCCGCATCGACATTCGGCCCTGAAATCTGAATGTCGAGCGGGCTCGGCAGGCCGAAATTCAGGATCTGGCTAGTGATGTCCGCCGGCAGGAACGCGAAGCTCGTGGACGGATAGAGCGCGCTGAGCTTGTGGCGCAGCAGGCTTACGTAGGTCGCCGTCGGATGGTGGTTCTGGCCGAGTGTCAGGTAGATGTCTGCGTCGCTCGGTCCAATGGGCCCGGAGGTGCTGTAAGCGAGATTGATGCCGCTGTAGGGCACGCCGATATTGTCCACCACGCTGCTGAGCTCGGAGGCCGGGATGCTCTGGCGAATCGTCGCCTCTATCGCATCGCACAGCGCGGCGGTCTGCTCGATACGCAGGCCGGTTCGGGCGCGCACATGCAGGAGGATCTGGCCGGAGTCGACGCTGGGGAAGAAGTCCTGCCCGAGACCCGGCAGAAAGCGTCCGAACGGAAATGCCAGGATCGCGCTGCTCGCCATCGCCAGCAGGAAGACCCCGGCGAAGCGCGCACCGCTGCGCAGCGCGGCCTCCAAGAGCGTGTGATAGCGCTTGCGCAAGCGGTCGAAGCCTGCCTGGAAACGCGCCAGCACTCCGTGCCCCGCGGCCTGCGCCTCGTGTGGCCTGAGCCAGTATTTGGCGAGTGTCGGTACCAGCGTCAGCGACAGAAGGTAAGACGCCAGCATGGCGAACACGACGGCTTCGGCGAATGGCACGAACAGGTACCCGGCAATGCCGGTGAGCATGAACATCGGCACGAACACGATGCAGATGGCCAGGGTCGACACGAGCATCGGCAGTGCGATCTGCTGCGCGCCGTCGAGGATCGCAGGCTCCACGGCCTTGCCCTGTTCAAGATGCGAGTTGATGTTCTCAATGGTTACCGTGGCGTTATCCACCAGGATGCCGACCGCCAGCGCCAGTCCCCCGAGGGTCATGATGTTGATGGTCTGACCCAACCCCGACAGACACACGACCGAGGCGAGAATCGACAATGGGATGGAGATGAAGATGATGGCGGTGCTGCGCCAGCTGCCGAGGAACAGCAGGACCATCAGTCCAGTCAGCACGGCCGCCATGGCGCCCTCCCGGACCACGCCCGAGAGCGCGGAGCGGACAAAGATCGACTGGTCGCCCAACACCTGGATCTTCAGCCCGGGGGGCAGCAACGCCTGCATCTGCGGCAGCTTCTGCTTGATGCCGTTAATGACGTCGAGCGTCGAGCTCGTACCGGTCTTGAGGATGCTCATCAACGCCGCGCGCTGACCCTCCTGGCGTACGATGTTTGTTTGCGGCGGCGAGCCGTCGCGTACGTGCGCGACGTCCCGCACATAGATGACGCTGCCGTTGTGCGTGGCGACGGGCAGATCGTTCAGTTGCGCAACCTGGGTGGGACTCGCGTTGAGCCGTACGTAGTACTCGAGCGAGCCGATCTTCTGCGTGCCAGCCGGCAGAATCAGGTTTTGCGCGGCGATCGCGGAGGTCACGTCGGTGCCCGAGAGGCCGTCGGCGCGCAGCGCTTTCGGATCGAGGTCCACTTGGATCTGACGCAGCTTGCCGCCATAGGGAAACGGGATGGCCGCGCCGGGCACGGTCGCCAGCGTGGTGCGTACCACGTTCGCGCCAAGATCGAAAATCTGTGACTCAGACAGGGTCGAGCTGGAGAGCGCCAGCTGGATGACCGGGACGGTGGAGGCGTTGTAAGCGAGGATGGACGGCGGTGTAGTGCCCGGCGGCACACTTTTCAGCAGAGTCTGCGACATGCCGGTGATCTGCGCGTACGACAAATCCTCGTTCACATTGGGCTGAAAGAAATACTTGGCGACGCCAATGCCGTTCAGCGACTGCGACTCGGTGTGCTCGACGTTGGAGATGTCGGTCTGGGCGCTCTTCTCGGTGAGCAGAATGATGCGCTTGGCCATATCGTCCGGCGACAGTCCGGTGTAGCTCCAGATGGCCGCGATCACCGGAATGTTGATATTGGGAAAGATATCGATCGGTATGCGCAGGATCGTGAAGACACCCAGCAGCAGTATCAGCAGCGCCAGCACGATGAAGGTGTGGGGCCGCTGGAGTGCGACCTGCACGATCTTCATGGAACCCTCCCCGCATCCGTTCAGCAATTGCCGCTACCTTAGGGTCGCGAGGTATCACATCCATTTCAGGGTGCGGACGCCAGCATTTCAATTGCAACGCTGCGGCGGCCGGCGCCGCTCGCCGCCGGTCATTACAGGTGAAACAGCGGGAGGATGGTGCGAAATCGCGCCGCAGACTGCCTCTGGCACTCTCAGTGCTGGCGTGAAGCTGCGAGCAGCCCGCCGGGTGCGGAAATGGGTTCCGGAGCCGGCCAGCAACGCGCCACGCATACTCTCCGGATCAGAAAGAAATGTCAGACATTGTGATATACGAGGAAAATGATCTCATGCGCGCCCTGCTCAGGGAATGGCTGAGCGACGCGGGCTATCGCGTCCGCGCGGGATCGCTGTCCGGGGTGCAGAGCGCCGGCCCGGCAGATCTCGTGATCGTCAGTGTCTACATGCCAAAAGATGCGGGCGCGCAGCTCGTCCGTGAAACCCAGGCGGCGCATCCGCGCACCCCGCTGATTGCGATTTCGGGCCAGTTCCGCTGCGGTCTCTCGGCCAATGGCGCAACGGCACAGACGCTCGGCGTACAGCAGGTCCTGGCCAAGCCGCTGACGCGCGCTGCTCTTCTCGAGGCAGTACGCGCTATCATCGGCGCATCGTATTGAGCACCCAGCTCACCAAATGTCCTCAGCAAGCGACTCCCCTTCACCCCAAACCGCGGCGATCCGCTTCCAGCGCCTGCGTCTTGCCGTGCTCGGGCTGGGCGTTCTCACTCTCTTCGCCTTTGCTGGCTCGTCCGCTTACGACGCCTGGCGCTCTTATCGTCACTCGCTCGTGGCGACCGACCGCGAAATCGGCAACATCGCAAACGCGCTCGCCGACCAAACGGCGTGGAGCTTGCAAGCCGTCGATCTTCTGCTGCGCGATACAGCGAGCTGGTATACCCGCGCCATCCACGAGATTCCGGCGGAGCGTCTGGACGACGTCCTTGCGACCCGCACGGCGGGAGTGCATCAGGTGCGGTTGATCACGATCGTCGATGCGCAGGGCCTCCAGCGTCACCGCTCGCGCGGATCCTCACCGCCCCACCTGGACGTCTCTGACCGCTCGTACTTCATCGCTCAACGGGACCGCACCGTAACCGGGGTCTTCATGAGCGAACCGATCATTACTCGTTCCGAGAACCGCCCCGGCTTCGTGCTTTCACGCCGGATTGCGGACGATCAGGGACGATTCGCGGGCGTCGTCACTGCCATCGTCGACCTCGAGGAGCTCAAGCAATTCTACGGAGCCATCAACCTCGGCGGCGGCAGTGCGATCCACCTCCTGCGCGAGGACGGAACGCTGCTGGTACGTAATCCGCGGACACCGGACGCCGTTGGGAGAAAGTTTCCCGAGCTCGCGGCTACGCCGCTCGCGCCAGCCACCCGAGTGCTGAGCCAGATCGACGGCAAGCGGGACTTCATCGCCGTCGCGCGCGTACGGGACACCCCCTTGGAGCTTGCGGTCACGCGCGACGAGGCCATCGCAATGCGGCCGTGGAGCGACGAGACGATTCGCGTCGGCGTGCGCACGCTCATCATCACTGTGCTCGCCGCGTTGACGATTGCAGCTCTGTTGCGCCAGTTGCGGCGCGTCGAGGCCGGCGAGCGAGCGCTGCGTGAAAGCGAGGAGCGCTATGCGCTTGCAATGGAGGGGGCGAACGAGGGCCATTGGGACTGCGACATCGCAACCGATCGTCTGTTCGTCTCACCAAAGTTGAAAATGCTGCACGGTCAAAGCGCAGACACTCCGGTCACCACCCGCACGGCGTGGATGGCGCGGGTTGCCATACACCCCGATGACGCGCCGCGCGTGCAAACGGCGCTAAGCAATCATTTCGAGGGCCGCACGCCTCAGTACGAGTGCGAATATCGGGTCCGTCAGCTCCACGGGGAGTACCGCTGGCTGCAAACACGCGGCCGGTGTCTGCGCGACGAGACGGGCAAGCCGTTTCGGTTCGTCGGCTCGGCAATCGACGTCACCGCGCAAAAGCAGGCGCAAATCGACAAGGAGCACCTGGAGGCGCAACTGCGGCAGTCGCAGAAGATGGAGGCGATCGGCACGCTGGCCGGCGGCATTGCGCACGACTTCAACAACATCCTGGGGGCGATCCTGGGGTACGGTGAGCTTGCGCAGCAGCATTCTCCCGACGGCAGCGCTTTGCGGCGCTACCTCGACAGCGTCATGCACGCGGCCGGGCGCGCCAAGGCGCTCGTGGATCGTATTCTCGGCTTCAGCCGCAGCGGCCTCGGCGAGCGCGCGCCGGTGAACATTCAGTCAGTCATCGAGGAAACGCTCGAGCTGCTTGCAGGTTCGCTGCCGGCGGGGATACGCCTCGAGAAACGGCTCGAGGCCGGCAACGCCGCCGTGATCGGCGACGCGACGTATCTACATCAGGTGGCGATGAACCTGTGTACCAACGCGCTGCAGGCAATGGACCACCATGGCGTGCTCGCCGTGGCTCTCGAGCGCATCGAGTTGCCCGAGCGCCGGTCGCTTTCGCGCGGCACCCTCTCCCCGGGCCCGTGGGTGCGACTCGTCGTCGGCGACACCGGCACGGGCATCCCGCCTGCGGTGCTCGAACGAATGTTCGATCCATTCTTCACCACCAAGAGTGTCGGCGCAGGCACCGGCCTCGGCCTGTCGCTCGTGCACGGCATCGTCAGCGACCTGGGGGGCGCGATTGACGTGACGACGAAGGTGGGAGAAGGGACGCGGTTCGAGATCTGGCTGCCGATCGCCGGCGAAACAGCGAAACCGGCCGCCGAAGCGGTCCGGGAGCTGGCGCGTGGCAACGGCGAAACGGTGCTGCTGGTCGATGACGAGCGCCCGCTCGTGGCGCTCGGCGAGGAAATGCTCGCCGAGCTGGGCTACGAGCCCGTGGGCTTTGACTCGAGTAGCGCGGCGCTGCAGGCATTTCGGGCCGAACCGCAGCGCTTCGATGTCATCGTCACGGATGAGGCGATGCCGGATCTCATCGGCACCGAGCTCGCGCGTGAGATCCGCCGGCTGCGGCCCGCGGTCCCGATCATCCTGATGAGCGGTTACGGTGGCAACCAGCTCACAGCCCGGGCGGCTGCCATCGGCGTGAATGAGGTGTTGCGCAAGCCTCTGCAGAGCCGCGACCTCGCGGAGTCGCTCGCGCGAGTGCTGGAAACCGTTCATGAAGTGTCCTAACTTCGAACGGCTGTGCTCGGCCTTGGAAAGGCCGGTGCGAATCCCCACCATCGGGGCCTGCTGGACTGGCAACGCCCCGCGACGGAGAATTTGCACGAATGTCGCAGACTATTAAGCCCCACATCCTCGTCGTAGACGACGACCCGCAGATCCGTGAGCTGTTGGAGGAG
>VBNY01000007.1 GCA_005877705.1 Gammaproteobacteria bacterium | reverse complement strand
CGCACTGGGCTTGGCAGCCGCGGGCGTCGCGACATCGTCGGCAAGGGAGGCGTCATCCGGCAGGGAGACCTCCGCCCTGCACTTCGTTGATTCGCTTGCGCTCTACGTGCCGGAGCAGAAGGCCTCGGGGACGATCAGCCTGTGGGGTCACGGCAGCTTCAAGCAGGATTTCCTGGGCAAGCTCGTGCATGCGTGGACCGACGGATTCAGGCGCCTGCAGCCCGAGGTGCAGTTCGAGAACAGGATGTACGGCACCGCTTCTGCCATCGGCGCGCTTTTCACGGGTGCGGGCAATCTCGCCATCCTTGGCGAGGAGATCAATCCGGCCGCCGCCGCCGCATTCCAACGCGCGAAGGGCTATCCGCCTGCGGGCGTGCAGATTGCCACGGGGAGCCTCGCTGCGAGCTTCTTCGACTACGCCCACATGATATTCGTGCACGCGGACAATCCGATCGGGCGGCTCACGCTGAGGCAGCTCGAAGCCATATTCGGCACCGAGCACAAACGCGGCCGGCACAACGTCCGCACCTGGGATCAACTCGGGTTGGCTGGAGAATGGCACGGTCGGCGCATCCAGCCCTACAGCTGGAAGACGGATGAGGACTTCGGTCTGTTCTTCCGCGCGGCGGTGCTCGGGGGCAGCCACCGCTGGAACGTGGATGTGAAGGAGTTCGTTCACATCACGCGGCCGGACGGATCTGTCTACGAGCATGGCGCGCAGATCCTCGATGCGCTGGCGCGGGACCGCTTCGGTATCGCGATTTCCAACGTGCGCTACGCAAACTCGCGAGTGAAGGCGCTCGCGCTGGCGAGCCGCGAGGGCGGGCCGTATTACCGCGCGACTTGCGCCAATTTGATTTCCCAGAGTTATCCGCTGACCCGCATCATCCCGGCGTTCTTCGATCGCGCCCCGGGTGCGACTCGGTGCAGATGTAATCCGCGGCCAGGTGGAGAGACTGCGGTGACGCCGGCTCGCGTGATTCGTGTGTGGGGTACCGACCAGCTCCAAGCGCTCGTGCAGCGCTGGGCGCTCGGGTGGCGCCAATCCCATCCAGGGCTGGCCGTTGACAGCCGGCTGACCGGAAGCGATGTGGGGATGGCGGGGCTGTACACCGGGTTCGCGGATCTCGCTCTGTTGGGCCGCGAATGTACGGCGTTCGAGAGCAAGGGCTTCGAGTGGATCTTTCGCTATCCGCCTGCGCAGGTGCAGATCACCACCGGGAGCCTTGACCGGGCGGGGCAGTCTCCCGCGCTCATCGCCCTCGTGCACCGGGACAATCCGCTCTCGCAGCTCACCCTGACGCAGCTCGACGCCCTCTTCGGACACGAGCGCCTGAGAGGTGCGCCGAAGAGTCTGCGCACGTGGAGCGACCTCGGCCTCAGCGGGGAGTGGGCCGACAAACTCATCAACCTTTATGCCGACGATGCGGAAAGCGGCACAGGTCGGTTTTTCCGGCGCGCAGTCCTCAACGACAGCAGCCGCTTGAACTGGGAACGCCTCACGGAATTCAACACAGCGGATGTCGGGCGCAGGATTGCGCAGGCATTGGCGGCCGATCGCTTCGGGCTTGCCGTGACAGGCGGGTTCAGTGAGTCCGTCCCCCAGGTGAAGGCACTAGCTCTCGCACCCGATGCCACCTGTGAGGCAATCGCCGCGACCCGGGAGACTCTCATCGCGCGCCGCTATCCCCTGACGCGCGCCGTGTATGCCTACTTCAATCGCCGGCCGGAGGCACCGTTGGATGCGGCCGTCGGCGGTTTCCTGCGCTACGTATTGAGCCACGAGGGCCAGCAGGATGTCGCCAGCGGCATCGACTATCTGCCACTCAGCCCCGAGACCGCGCGCCAACAGCTGCGCACGCTCGATGGGATTTAGACGCAGCGGGCCTCCTTCCTTGCCTCGAGCCTCCTCGACGTAGATCCCTGATTTGCGAGGCTAATTTACGGCCCGCCTGCGCGCTTGCGCGGACGCTGGCAGGCTGAGCTGAATTTTAATTTATCCCCCTTTCAGGTTCGCGTCAGCTTCGAGCGGCAACGTCGCGGTGCAGGGCCAGCGTGGCCGTGTCATGGCGCCGGGAGGGCGACAGCATAACATCAGAACGCGAATCCGAAGTTTCCTGGCAGCGGTACTGGCGCACTCCAGGGTGGTGCCTTGTTGCGCTGGCCTGCCTGCTCGACCTGCATTCGGCACTCGCCCGGGATGAGGCGCGGGCCGGCGCGAACGAGCCGCTGGAGCACTTGACGCTCGTCGCCCCTTCGCACCCCGGAGGCGGCTGGGATTCGACCGCCCAGGCCATGAAGCAGGTCCTCGAGGCCGCAGGGATCGTTCGCTCCGTGCAGATCGAGCACATCCCAGGCCACGGCGGGCTCATCGGCCTGTCGAACTTCGTCAGCTCGCGGCGCGCAGATGGGCGCTCCTTGCTGATCGGCGGCATGCTCATGGTGGGCGCGGCGGTATCGAAGCATGCCGTGAGCGCACTCAACGACCTGACTCCCATCGCCCAGCTCACATCGGATGCCGATGTCGTGGTCGTACCGGCGTCATCGCCGGATCGCAACCTCGATGATCTCCTCGCAGCCATGCGGAGCAATCCGCAAGCCATCCATTGGGTCGGCGGCTCCGTCGGCGGCTCGGACCACCCAACGATGTGGCAGCTCGCCCGTGCAGCCGGTGTTGCGCCGGAGCTCATGCAGTACGAATCCTTCCCGAGCGCGAGCGAAGTGGCGACGCAGCTCGCCGGCGGACGATTCTCCGTGGGAATCGACGGTTACCGCGAGCTCGAACGGTTCATTCGCGCCGGCAAGCTTCGCGGCCTCGCGGTGGTTTCGCGGCAGCCGATCGAAGGGGTGAACATTCCGACATTCCGGCAGCTCGGCATCGTCGGTACTTCGATCAGCAACTGGTTTGGAGCATTTGCACCTGCCGCGGTCAGCGATAACGACAAGGCCCGGCTCGAGGCGGCCATTCAACAGATGGTGCAGAGTCCCAGGTGGCGGGCAGCCCTGCAGCCGTACCACCTGAGGAGCGCCTATCTAGGCGCTGCGGATTTTTCTCAGCTCGTGGCAGAGGAGCGCACCCGCATCTCCAAGTCCGAGGCGCTCACCGGCGTCGCGCCGAACCCCGGAGCTCTGTTGAATCCCCTGAGGAGCCGGCTAGGGTGGCTGCTGGCGCTTGCAGCCGGGTTCGTCGCGCTCCTGGTCGCTCTGTGCTGCCAGAAGCTCGCCGCCCGGCGGCGCGAGGCAAGTCTGGGACGGGCTCTGCTCGAGCTCTCACAGCAAGTCGAGCGCCGCACCCGGGAGGCATTGCAGCGGAGCCAGGACGCGGCAGCGGTGCGTGTTGGAATGTATACGCAGATCGAGCGCGAGTTCGCGCGCTGGGGATTGACTTGCGCGGAGCGTAGCGTGGCGCATCTGATGCTGAAGGGACTGCGCCTCAAGGACATTGCCGGGGCCCGCAATACCAGCGATCGAACCGTCCGCCAGCAGGCGCAGGCGATCTATCGCAAGGCCGGGCTCGACGGGCGCACCGACCTGGCGGCTTACTTTCTCGAGAGCGTGCTCGGTGCCCCGGAGCTTGACCCCGTCGCGAACGTTGCATCCGCGGTGATAGCGGTCCGGCCGCCGTTGCCGGCGGCAGCCGCCAGGGTTTCCGCCGGCCTGGCGGTCGTTCGCACGGCAAGCCGACAACACACATTCCGCGGCGCAACCCTCCGCCAGCCGGCAGTCGTACGGCTCACGGCGGTCTAGTCTGAATGTTGGGTCGAAGGCTCACTTCGCCGTGGGCATGATGAATTCCGCGCCCTTCGAGGTGCTCTCCGGCCAGCGCTGCATGATCGACTTCTGCCGCGTGTAGAAGCGCACACCCTCCTCACCGTAAGCGTGCATGTCACCGAACAGACTCTTCTTCCAGCCGCCGAAACCATGCCAGGCCATCGGCACTGGGATCGGCACGTTGATCCCGACCATGCCGACCTGAATTCGCCGTCCGAACTCGCGTGCCACGTTCCCGTCGCGGGTGTAGCACGCCACGCCGTTGCCGAGCTCGTGCGAGTTCACGAGGTTCACAGCCTCAGTGAAATCCTTCACGCGCACGCAACTCAGCACGGGTCCGAAGATTTCTTCCCGGTAGATGCGCATCTGCGCGGTCACCTGATCGAAGAGAGTGCCGCCGAGCCAGAAGCCGCTCTCGTAACCGGGGACGGTGAAGGCGCGGCCCGTTTTGGGGTCGACCCGGCCATCGACGACGAGCTGCGCACCGCTCGCCACTCCGTCATCGATGTACGCTCGGATCCTCTCGAGCGCCTGGCGCGTGACGATCGGCCCCATTTCTGCGCCGGGGTCCATGCCGTTGGCGATTTTGAGCTGGCGCGTGCGCTCGGCGAGCTTCGGGATGATCTGGTCGGCAACATCCCCCACTAACACGGCGACCGAGATGGCCATGCAGCGCTCGCCGGCCGATCCGTAGGCCGCTCCAATCAACGCATCGACGCTTTGATCCAGATCGGCGTCGGGCATCACGACCATATGGTTCTTCGCGCCGCCGAGGGCCTGAGCCCGCTTCCCCAGCTGCGCGCTGCGCTGATAAATGTAGTGCGCTATCGGGGTGGAGCCCACGAAGCTCAGCGCCTTGACGTCCGGATGGTCGAGTAGAGCATCGACCGCCACCTTGTCGCCCTGTACCACGTTGAAGACGCCGGCGGGCAGGCCGGCCTGCTCGAGAAGCCGCGCCATGAACAGCGACGCGGAGGGATCACGCTCGCTCGGTTTCAACACGAAAGTGTTGCCGCAGGCGATGGCGAGCGGGAACATCCAGCACGGCACCATGCAAGGGAAGTTGAAAGGCGTGACACCGGCGACTACGCCGAGCGGCTGCCGCAGCGTCCAATTGTCGAGACCCGTGGACACCTGGTCGGTGAAATTTCCTTTCAGCAGGTGCGCAATCCCGCATGCGAATTCGACGGTCTCGACGCCCCGCGTGACTTCGCCCTGAGCGTCCGTGAGTACCTTGCCGTGCTCACTGGTGATGATTGCAGCGAGCTCATCGCGGTGCTCGTTCAGCAGGTTGAGAAACGTCGCCAGCACGCGCGCGCGGCGGATCGGTGGCGTGTCGGCCCAGGCTGGGAAAGCCGCTTGCGCGCTGGCGACGGCATTGCCGACCTCGTCATTGCTTGCCATGGCGACGCGGCGCGCCACTTGGCCACTGGCGGGGTTGAAGACCTCCAGCGTTCGGCCTTGGGCCTTGGTGAGTCGCCCGCCGATCCAGTGCTGAACGATGTCCAGGGCGGCGGCGGAAGGGGCGGCAGCGGCGGCTGACCGCGAGGGAAAGCTCGAGACAACCATGGTGGGTCACTCGTCGGTAATTGTCGTGCGTGAAGTCTGGACGATAACGCGCCCCTCGGCCAACGGCATTCGAAAAAGAAGAATTGGAGCCGCGCAGCTCGCGTGAGGGTGTGACTGCCTTACGCTTTAGGTAACATAGAGTTGATTAAAATGGCAATTGTGATAAACTCTTTATGGTGCCAAAGACCCCCAAAGCGCTGACCACGATGCCGCCGGCCGCCGCCCAGGCCTTGCGAGCCCTGGGCGAAAACCTGGCCATCGCACGGGTCCGGCGGCGCGAGTCCCAGCGAGCCTGGGCGAAGCGTCTCGGCTGCTCCGTTCCGACTCTGATTCGGATGGAGCGGGGTGATCCGGGCGTGGGCGCCGGCATTTACACGACGGCGCTGTGGCTAATCGGCAGGGTGGGCGCGCTGGCAGACGTCGCCGCGCCCGGTAGCGACCGCGGGGCCCTGGAGAGCGATGTCCGCGATGCCCTGAAGCGGCGCGCGGTGAGATCCGCCGCCTCCGCCGAGGCCCGGTTGGCCCGACAGAAGCCCACGCATGAGTGAGAAGGCGGCGAGCCCGACGTACCAGCCGACAGACCGGTTGTATCTGTGGCTGTTGACCCGCCCGCAGCAGCCCGTCCTGATCGGTGAGCTGCATCTGGTTCGCTCCCTGCAGGGAGTGTCACTGCGCTATGCCGACTTCTGGTTACGGCGCGGGTTTCCGCTCAGCGAGGACCTTCCGCTCATCGGCGAGGAGTTCCTGCCAGCGGAAAAAGGTCTGGCCGTCGGCGCGGTCGACGACGCTCGGCCGGATCGCTGGGGGGAGCGGGTGATCCGCTTCATCGACAAGCCCGCGCGCCTGTCGCTGCTCGAGTATCTCTACTTCGCTGGCGACGACCGCTTCGGCGCACTGGGAGTTTCCACCTCCGCGCAAGAGTACCTGCCCCGGCGCCTCGGCCCTTTGCCGACGCTCGAGGATGCGGATCAGATCCACGAGTTGATCCGCAAGGTGCAGGAGAACGAGCCAGTGACGGCGGCGCAGAAACGCTTGCTCGCCCCCGGTGTCACCATGGGCGGCGCGCGCCCCAAGGCGTTGTTGGACATCGCCGGGGAGCAATGGGTCATCAAATTTGCCGACGGTGACCCGACGGACGCGCCTACGCTGTGGCGATCAAGCGCTTCGATCGCGATCGCGATCGCGGGTTGCGGATACATAGCCTTTCCGCAGGCGTCGCGCTGCGCGCCGCCGCCGAGCGATTCGGCTATCCCGAGTTGGCGCAGCTGCTGCGGCGCAAGGGAGTTACCGAAGGAGATGTATACGCGGAGCACGCGCGCGAGCTCTTTCGCCGCATGGTGTTCAACATCCTGCTCGACAATACCGACGATCACGAGAAGAACCACGCGCTGTTGATGACGGATGCGCAGCAGTACGAGCTCTCTCCCGCCTACGACATCCTGCCCTCAGGACAGGCCCTCGGATATCAACAGATGCGCGTGGGGGAGCAGGAGGCCGACGCAACGCTTGCCAATGCGTTGTCGATGTCTTCGATGTTCGCGCTCGGGAAGGACGACGCTGTCCGAGAAGTGCGCGTCGTCGCGCGCGTCGCGGACGGTTGGAAGGAGCACTTCAAGGGCTGTGGCGTGACTCCCGGAGACATCGAGCTGTACGCCGAGCAGATCGACCGACCCTTCCTGCGGGAGCAGCGCGAGGCGGCCAAATCGGGGCGGCTCAGCGTTTGATCGGCGGCTGTGCCACCTACTGCAGCTTCACGGGCTCGATGCGGCCTGCCGGGGTGAAGCCGAATACCTGGCCGTAGAACGCCAACTCCGCCTCGAGCGAGCTCACGATGCTTTCCGCCTTGCGAAAGCCGTGTTGCTCGCCCTCGAACTCGAGGTAGGCGACGGGCACACCCTTCGCTCTGAGGGCTGCGACAATGGCGCGCGATTGACTCGGAGGGACCACTTTGTCTTCCAGTCCCTGAAAGGTGATCAGCGGTGCGTTGAAGCCGCCGAGATGATGGATCGGCGCGCGTGCCTCGTAGATCGGCCGCCCTTGCGGCAACGGCGCGACGAGACGATCCAGGTAGCGGCTTTCGAACTTGTGCGTATCGCGGGCGAGTCCCTCGAGGTCGCTGATCCCGTAATAGTTCGCTCCCGCCTTGAATACGTCGTGAAAGGCCAATGCCGCGAGCACCGTGAAACCGCCCGCACTTCCGCCCCGGATGGCGGCGCGGTTGCCATCGACAAGCCCCCTGGCGACGACGTACTGGACGGCGGCGACCACGTCGCCCGTGTCTACGACTCCCCAATTGCCGTTGAGGCGCTCGCGGTAAGCGCGTCCGAAGCCGCTGCTCCCGCCATGGTTGACATCCAACAACGCAAACCCGCGGGAAGTCCAGTACTGCGTGGGCATGCTGAGCTCGGGCTTCGAATGGTTCGTCGGACCGCCGTGGACCTTCACGACGAGCGGCGGCTTGTCAGCGTCGGGGGCCGAGTATTCAGGGTTGGTCGGTGGGTAATAGAACGCGTGCGCGGTGAGCCCGCCGGCCGTCGGGAACTCGAGCGGCTCGGGGACCGAGATGAATGCAGCATCCAGCTTCAGCGCGCCCGGTGCGCGCAATGCCCGGTGGCTGCCTGTGGCGAGGTCGATGGTCACGATCGCGGGTTCCTCGATCGGCGATGCCGCGATGGCCACCACGGTGTTTGCGGACAGAAGCTGAATGCTCGACAGGGCGACGAACGGCAGATCGAGCGTCGCCAGCGTGCCGGACTCGAGATTCACCACCCCCAGCTTGTCGCGCGCATTGCAACAGTAGCGCACGGCGGCACGACCGTCTGCGAGCAGTGCGTAGGTTGATTGACCCAGCGTCCACAGCGGACCGGCAAGCTCCGCGGCGATGGACAGAATCGCTTCGACGCGCTTGCTCCTGTAGCGGTAGAGATTCCACCAGTTGGAACGGTCGGAGATGAAATACAGCGAGCCGTCGGCACCCCACTGCGGCTCGACCACCGATTCGTGCGGGCCGCCGGCGATGGCGGTGACTTGGTCGAGGCCCGCAGCCGTCAGCTCGGCCACATAGAGTGTCGTGGCGTCCCAGGGCATGTCGGGATGATTCCAGGCGATCCAGGCGATTCGCCGGCCGTCGGGGCTGACGCGGGGATAGGCCACGAAGTCGCTGGCGCCAAAGAGCACGGTACCTGCGGTGCCGCCGGCCGTGCTCAGCGCGACGATGGCGTTCTTCGGCTCGCCGCCTCCGGCGTGGTCTTCTCGCACACACAGCAGGCGAGCTCCAGAGGCATCGGGTACGCAATCGGCGTAGCGATACCCTTCCGGGGTCAGTGGAACGGGAGCATCGCCGGGCCGCTGGACGTAGAGGCGCTGATCGGAGAAGTTGCTGAAATAGATCGCGCCATGGCTCAGAGCGTAAGCGGCGCCACCGTATTCGTGGACCCGCGTCCGGACGTTGAAGCCGGCCGCTGTCAGCTCTGTCACTTGGCCCTCTGCCGCGCTCGTCACGATCACATAGCGACCGCCCTCGGCGGGTCGGCTCTCCAGCCAGTACGGCGCGCCGCCAGCCACCTGCACGTAGCCGAGTGAGACCGCTGAGCGTGCGAGATCCGCCGCCGAAATCACCGAGCGCCATGTGCCGTAGGGGGAGCGTTCCATATACTTCAGACCATGACCACACATGCAATCTTTGCGACACTCGTCTATTCGGCCCGCCTGAGGCGCGTGCACGGGCAGCGGCTCAACAGCCAACTGCTGCGCGAGTGTCGGCAGCTTGCGCTCGATGACGCGGCCGGCCGGCGGTGGTCTGCGAAGAACTACCCCGGCGGCTACACCTCTTATAGCTCCGCGAGCCGCATGCATCAATTGTCCCCGACCTTTGCGGAGCTCGAGCGCAGGCTGAATCGGCATGTCGCGGCCTTCGCCCGTGCGCTGGAATTCGACCTCGGCGGGCGCACGCTGGCGATGACGGATTGTTGGGTGAACATCATGCCACGCAACGTAGTGCACGGGTTGCACCTGCATCCACTGTCGACGATCAGCGGCACGTACTACGTCAAGACGCCGCGACGTTGCCCGGGACTGAAGTTCGAAGACCCGCGCCTCGAACGCTTCATGGCAGCGCCTCCCAGGCTTGCGACGGCGCGCCGCGCGAACCGGCCGTGGATCGTGATGCCGGCGCAAACCGGCGATGTCGTACTGTTTGAGAGCTGGCTGCGGCACGAGGTGCCGCCCAATCCGGTCGCAGTCGAACGGATCAGCATCAGCTTCAATTACAACTGGTGAGTCGTTGCGATGCGCAGTGAACTATCATCGTGCTTAGTCCCGCGTTCGCAACTTCAGGAGTCGCCCGTGCCGCTCGAGCTGATTGAAGTGGAAACCGGCCCCACGCCGACCGGCACGGTGATCTGGCTGCACGGCCTGGGCGCCGACGGCCATGATTTCGAGCCGATCGTGCCGCAGCTGGTGCATTCGGGAGAACGGGCGCTGCGCTTCGTCTTCCCCCACGCGCCGGTGCGGCCCGTGACGCTGAACGGCGGCTTTGCGATGCGCGCGTGGTACGACATCATCGCAATCGATCGGCGCGCGCCACAGGATGAGGCGGGGATTCGCAGCTCACAGGCCGCCGTCGTGGCGCTGATCAAGCGTGAAAACGACCGTGGCATCGCCAGCGAGCGCATCGTGCTGGCAGGGTTCTCCCAAGGCGGTGCGGTGGCCGTCTACAGCGGCATTCGGTATCCGCAAAAGCTCGCAGGGATGATGGGGCTCTCGTGCTACATGCTGCTGGCCTCGAGCTTCGCAACGGAGCGAGTCGCTGCGAACCAGTCAACGCCGATCTTCCTGGCCCACGGCACGCAGGATCCGGTC
>VBNY01000006.1:3538-9181 GCA_005877705.1 Gammaproteobacteria bacterium | reverse complement strand
CGCGGCTGACGGCAGATTGGCCTCCGCATACAACATGGCGTCAAGCGCATGCACCGTGGACTGGCCGGCACGGACCCGTACAAAATAGGCAGTACCCTCCTCCCATCGGCTTGGTGCGTCTCCGGATACACGCGCCGAAACGCGCGCAGCACGTGCGTCTTGCCTTGCCCCAGAGGGCGCGCACACAAACAATCCAGGCATGCGATGCTTGCGCGGGAGCCGGATCAAGTGCTCGAGAAACTGCGTAGTCATATCGAACGACGTGATTATCGGGCGCGAAGAGCGCGGCGCTTTCCAGCAGGAACTCGGCGTCGTCCAGCACATCGAGCCGGTAGCCAATGCGGGCGAGCAACCGCATCGCCTCGACGTGCCTCTCGTGTCTCTGCAGAAAGCTTCGGAGCAGGCGCTCAGCGTCAAGGACATTACCCTCCGCCAGCATGTCCGATCCGGTGAGTACCGCTGGAGGCAACCCCTCGAGATGGGCGATCTGCAGCGTGGCAAGCTCGCTTTCTTCCACATGACCCGCCGCCCGGGATAGCTCGGCGCGCGCACGCCAGCTGGCGATCAGGGCGGGATTGAGGGTCACTGCATTCCGATACGCGGCGAGCGCCGCTGCAGACGAGCGTATCGCCACATGGCAGTGGCCACGTTCCTGGAACAGTCGTCCGAAGCTCGGGTGAAGCTCTTCCAAACGATCGAGCGTTGCGAGCGCCTCGGCAATATTCCCGAGATAGCGCTGCGAGGTCGCGATCAGGTATAGGACATCCCGATTCTCGGGAACCTCGGCGAGCAGCACTGTTGCGGACTGCAACGCGTCGGCGAAGCGCCCCCTTTTCATCAGCTCACGAGCGCGGCGTAGCGCGGCTTCTGTGGCGGACTGGCTCATGCGGCAGGCTAGAAAATCGATCTACCGGACAATGTTGTCAGCCACTCGAGAGCCTGCCTGCCCGCGATGGAGTTGCCACTTCGATCGAGCCCCGGAGACCACACGCATATTCCCATGACGCCGGGAAGCACGGCCACGATCCCACCGCCAACCCCGCTCTTTGCCGGGAGCCCCACGCGATACACGAAGTCGCCGACCGCATCATAAGTACCGCAAGTCAGCATCAGGGCGCTGAGGCGCTTCGCGGAGCTGCGATCGAGCACGCGTTCCCGGCTCCAGGGAACCGTGCCGCCATTTGCGAGAAAAGACACCGCTTTCGCCAGGTCCACACAGCTCATCTCTACCGCGCACTGCCGGCAATACGTGCCCACGACGTCGTCGACCCGATTATGGAGGTTCCCGAAGCTCCTCATGAAATGAGCTATCGCGATGTTGCGATCCGCGCGTTCGAGCTCCGAGGTCGCCACATCGCTGTCGTAGCCCACGTCCTGATTGGCGCTCAAGCGGCGTAGAAATTGCAACACCGCCGTGTCCGCGCGCACGAAATGGCTGCACAGCACGTCCATGACCACGAGCGCGCCGGCGTTCATGAACGGGTTGCGCGGAATCCCGCGCTCGTATTCGAGCTGCACCAGTGAATTGAAGGCAGTGCCCGAAGGCTCTCGCCCCAGTCGGCGCCAAAGCGACTCTCCGAGCAGCCGAAACGCGAGCGTGCACGCGAAGAGTTTCGAGATGCTTTGAATTGAGAACGGTTCTTCCGCATCCCCGATCAGATACGTCTCACCCGAGAGCGTGTGCAATGCCATGCCGAACTTGGTCAGCGGAACGCCTGAGAGCGCAGGGATATACTGTGCGGCCTGGCCCTGCTTCAGGAAGGGTTCAATATCGCGATGGATGGTCTCGAGAACTCGTTGATAGTCGATCGATTGATCGGCGGAGGCGTTCACGACGTTTCCACCTGACGCCGGCTCGGCGTCGGCCGCTCCATCACGCTCACCACTTGCAGTAACCAGGTATGAAAGCGCTCCGCGACAGCGGAGGCCGAGGGCGGTAGCACCAGAATGTATTCCCAGTTGCGATGGATTTCGAGATCGAACAACTCGACCAGGTCGCCGCGCTTCAAATCATCCTGAATAAGCGCAATCGGGCACAACGCCACTCCATGCCCCGCCGTTGCCGCGGTGCTCAGCAAACCGAAATCCTCGAACACCGGCCCCGGTAGATGACCCACTCTCTCGACGCCAGCGATCGAGAACCACTGCTTCCACGCGGAGCTGTCCCAATCGTGAAGCAGGTGTGCTTTGGCGAGATCTGCCGGTTTTTTCAGAGGGCCGGCCCGGCGAAGATAGCTCGGGCTGCAAACAGGGCGTGCAGCTCCCGGTAATAGAGAAGTTGCCGTTCCTGGCCCGTCGTAGTCCGCTTCGAATATCTGAATCAGCGCATCGACGTCATCGACGGAAATGTTGGCGTCGCGATGGGCGTACATGACGCGCACCTGAATCGGTGGATCGACACTGCTCAAGCTGGGTAGCGCCGGCACCAGCACTCTGGCCGCGAAGGACGGAATGCTCGCCACCGTGAGGGTGTCTTCGCGCGTCCCCGCCTTGAGGGCGCGACTTGCGCGTGAGATGCGTTCGAAGGCGGGCGTGAGATCCGCCGCAATATCGAGCGCGAGCGCCGTCGGCTCGAGGCTGCGGCCCACCTTGGAAAAGAGCGTGTGCCCACACCAGTTTTCGAGGGCTTTGAGCTGTTGGCTGATGGCGCCGTGCGTAACGCACAGCTCGCTCGCGGCGGCCTGGAGAGAGCGCCTTCTGACAACGACTTCGAGCGTTCGAAGCGCTGTGAGCGGAGGGGACGTCATACCGTCATCGCAGTTTTTCTAATGTGTTTCTTCAGAATTTATCGATGGTAAACAATAATTTGGCCCCTTAGTGTCGATCCTCACGGATCACATTATCTGATACTTCGGGAGGGTGTCCAGTGTTCGTCCGATCGATCGATGACATTATTGGCACAGACCTCGACGTGCAGTGGGGAGCGGGCCAGAGCCGGCGACTCATCGTGCGCAGTGACGGAATGGGCTTTGCGGTCGCCGAGACACAAGTTCTACCGGGCGCCGCCGTGTTCCTGGAATACAAGAATCATCTCGAGGCGTGCTATTGCATCGCGGGCACGGGCGAGATCATCGATTCCACCGGCAAGGTCTATCCCATCTTTCCGCGGGTGATCTACGCGCTGGATCAGCACGACAAACATCATCTGCGCGCACTGACGGAGATGCGGTTGCTAAGCATCTTCTGTCCGCCCATCCATGGACACGAGCGTCACGATCTTGATCCAGGCCAGACTTCGTCGTACTAGAGATCGGTGGCGGCCGATCGTCTCGTCTGACGTCGCAGTCGCCACGTCGCCCGCGCATGCGGCGAGTCATTCAATAGCACAACAACGACACGCGCCGGTTGCTTACTCATTACACAAACGGGGTCATTCGCCATGCGGCAAGCTCGAGAAAAAAGTCGGACTGATCGTGCACTGACCAGCAATACACGCAGCTGTGCCCGACCCGCGCTGGTGGCCGCAAGCGTCGCTGCGATTCTGGCAGCCGCCCGCGCCGCCGCCGCGGATCCAGTGAATGAGCCCGCGAGCACATCGTCGTCCAGCGACCAATTGGCGGAGGTTACCGTCACGGCGACTCTGCGCCCGCAGAGTCTGCAGAATGTGCCGTTTTCCATGAAAGCGCTGACAAACGAATCACTGCAGGAGTTGCATGCGGTGACGTTTGACGACTTCGCCAAGTATGTGCCGAGCCTGACATCCTCCAATTCCGGACCTGGCCAGAGCACCATCTTCCTGCGCGGGCTGGCCACGACAACGACAACCCTGGGCGCTTCCGGAGCCGTCGGCAGCTTCCCGAACGTGGCGGTGTACCTCGACGATCAGCCAGCCCAGCTGCCGGGGCGCAATCTTGACCTGTACGCGGTAGATCTCGAGCGCATCGAGGTGTTGGAGGGGCCGCAAGGCACCCTGTTCGGCGCCGGCGCACAAGCTGGTGCGATTCGCTACATCACCAACAAGCCCGTACTGAACACGACGGCAGCAGGCGCCGACATCAGTCACTCGTACACGGCGCACGGCGATCCCAGCACAAGCGTATCTGCGTGGATCAACCTGCCGTTGATCGCAGACAAGCTAGCTGTTCGCGGTGTGTTCTATGACGACATGCGTGGAGGCTACATCCGCAACGTTCCTGGCACGTTCAGTCGAAAACCGACGGATCAGGGGATCGTCGGTTACTTCGGCGGCGTCGTGCCGCCGCTGAGCGGGTCGCTCGCGAACACCAATCTGGTTCAAGACGCCTTCAATCCCACCACGTATCAAGGATTCCGAACGTCGGCGCGTTATCAGATCAACGACGACTGGTCGGCCCTGGCGCAGTACTCGGAGCAGCAACTGCGGACCGACGGCGTATTCTCAGAGGACGAGTCTCTCGGCGAGCTTCAAGTGCAGCAGTACAACCAGTCGAGCGACCGGGATCGGTACTCGAACCTTTCCCTCAATATCGAGGGCCGCGTCCGGGCGTTGAAGCTGGTCTACATCGGCGGTTTCCTCCAGCGCAACATCGATCAGATCCTCGACTACACCGCTTACACGCGGGGCCCTTATGTTGACTACTATCAGTGCGTGCTCCCGACGCCGACGTCTCCGGGGCAGTGCTATTCGCCCAGCTCGACGTGGCGCACTCGTCAGCACGACAAACACATCAGTCAGGAACTGCGCCTCAGCACGCCGGATGAATGGAGGCTGCGCGCGATTAGTGGCCTTTTCTGGGAAGACTACAAAATACAGGATACAACCGACTACGCGTACGGCGATCCACAAGCGGGGTTTGGCGCAGGTGAGTTGCCGGCGCCCGGCAGTACGATGATCGATCCGTCTGCGCGCCCGCCGGGCGTCGTTTTCTTCAACGACATCACCCGCGGATACCGCCAGAAGGCGGCCTTCCTGTCGATCGACTTCGATCTGGTCCCGCATGCTGTGACATTCACCGTCGGAACACGCTACTACAACATGGACACCTATGAGCTCGGGTCCAAGAACCTGGGCGGCGGCTGCTGTTTCGTGACCACGCCATGCGTGCCGGCCGGCTCCACCAACCTCGACACGGTTAAAGTTGCCGACGGTTCCGTGGGATTGCACCGGACGTTCACCGGCTTCCGCAGCCGCTTCAACCTCGAATGGAAGATCACCGACGACGCGATGGTGTATGCGACGTATTCGGAAGGCTTCCGCCCGGGCGGATTCAATCGCGGCCAGGGTCTTATCAGCAGCCGCTCACCGCTATTCGGTAAATTCACCGTCCCCTACTTCTTCAAGCCGGACAACCTGATCAACAAGGAAATTGGCTGGAAGACCGAGTGGCTGGGTCATCGGCTGCAGTTCAACGGCGCCGTCTATCAGGAAGACTGGAAGGATGCGCAGATCTCGATCTTTGACCCCTCGTTGTACGGCGGCACGAGCTTCGCGACCAACGGTCCCGATTACCGCGTGCGCGGTGTCGAGGCCGAACTGACCTGGCGCCTCGGGGCACACTTGTCAGTATTCTCGTCGGCCAACTGGAACAGCGGCCAGCAGTCGAACAGCCCAAGTCTCATCGCTGACAGCGGGCAACTGGTCTCGCTGTTTCCTACCGGCGGCAAGGGCAGTCCGCTTGCGCACTCACCGCCCTTCCAGGGCAACGTGCGCATACGCTATGACTT
>VBNY01000006.1:0-3504 GCA_005877705.1 Gammaproteobacteria bacterium | reverse complement strand
CAACACTCGGCTCACTCGTACGCATCGGTGCTGACCACGCAGGATCTCTTTGGCAATCCGAGCTCGTACAACCTGGAGGAATACACCTCGTATGACGCGTCTGTGGGTGTGTCGCAGGGGCCCTGGCGCGTGGAGCTTGTCGGCGCTAATTTGACTGATAAGAGGGCTCAGATGGACAAGAACTTCAACCAATGGGTCCTGCTGACGACGGTCTCGCAACCCCGCACGGTAGGCTTGAGCGCATCCTACCGCTTCCAGTGACGCTCGATTCGGCAGGGGTGTCGCGGGCGAGCACGAGCGACCCAAGCACTGTCGTCCCGCCGCGCGCACACTCACTGAGTCACTCGCTCCGACCGCGACACCTGGCGATGATCGCGATCGGTGGGGTCATCGGGGCGGGCCTGTTTGTCGGCAGCAGCGTTGCGATTGCCACGGTGGGTCCGGCGGTCATCGTCACCTATCTGCTGACGGGCCTTCTGGTCCTGCTCATCATGCGCATGCTGGGTGAGATGGCGGTGGCGATGCCGCACGTCCGTTCCTTCACCGAATTTACTCGCGTCGCGCTCGATAATTGCGCGGGATTCAGTGTCGGCTGGCTGTACTGGTATTTCTGGGTCATTGTCATTCCCGTCGAAGCCATCGCGGGCGCCGAGATCATTCGCGCATGGCTGCCGTTGCCCGCCTGGCAGATCGGTGCCGGCCTCATGGTCCTCATGACATCCGTGAACCTGTTGTCGGCTCGTGCCTACGGCGAGTTCGAGTTCTGGTTTGCGTCGATCAAAGTGGCGGCGATTGTCGTCTTCATCGCGGTACTCGTGATTCATGCGCTGGGTCAGCAGCTCGCCGGCGTTTCGGTCTTTGCCAATCTCGTGGATCACGGCGGATTTGCGCCGCGAGGTCTGCTTGCCGTGCCGGCGGCCGTGACGACCGTGATCTTCTCCATGAATGGCGCGGAAATCGTCACGGTTGCCGCAGCGGAGTCCGAACAGCCCGCCCGCGCGGTGGCGAACATGACCTCCACGATCATCAATCGTGTTCTCATGTTCTATGTAGGCTCCGTATTCATGATTCTTGTTACCCTTCCTTGGAGCTCTGTCGTACCCGGTCGCTCGCCATTCACGCTGGCGCTAGACACGATCCATATTCCGTTCGCGAGCACGATCATGGGGACCATCATCCTCACCGCAGTGCTGTCCTGTCTGAACTCCGCTTTCTACGTTGCTTCGCGCGTGTTGTTCGTGCTGGCCGAGCACGGGGATGCGCCCCATTGGCTGGTACGGACCAACCGGCGCCGCGTACCGCATCGGGCCGTGCTGCTCGCCTCGCTCGTGGGGTTTGCCGGCGTGTTTACGGCCATCGTTTCGCCGAACCGCGTCTTCGCATTCTTGGTCAATGCCTCGGGCGCCGTCATTGCAGTGGTGTATCTGGCGATTGCCGTGTCACAAGTTCGATGGCGTCGCAAGCATGAGCAGGCCGGAGACCTCGCGCCTTCATTGCCCATGTGGGGATTCCCGTGGCTGAGCTATGCCGCCATCGGCGGCATGACGCTGGTGCTCATCACGATGGCCGTGACGCCCTCTCTTTCTGCAGAGTTTTGGGCGAGCGCTGTGTCGATTTCAGTAGTGCTGGTTGCTTATTTCGTAAGGCGTAGCCGACAGACGAGGTGATTCCGCAGGAGGTTAGACGACGAGCATGATTAGGGTGAACGGATTGACGTGCGGTAGTTTCGACTTGATCGAGGCAAAGTGGCCAAGCTGCGGGCGGCCGTTCCCCCATGGACTCAGTCCCTGCACGATGCGGCTTCACCCGAGTAGATGCGGCTCTGGCCTGCGGTTTGTCATAAGCAGGAAACGTTACGACATCGGCGAGTCGAGCGGCTTGGATCGTGAAAGCTTCGGCGTCCCGCCGAATACGGCCGGTTTGAGCGTTTCGTAAAAAGGCCGTACGGGATAGCCCGGAACTGCTCCGCAAAAACCGCCAGTTCGCGCGCCTCCACGTCCTTCCGGCGACCGTCCGGAACTCAAATAACACCGCTCGTCGGACCGTCCCCCGAGCGTGAACTAAGCCTCATCCTTCTCAGTGTCGGTCCAGTAGATTGCACCGGCGATGATCTTGCGAGTGACCGCCTGCGCGGATGCTCGGAGGACAACATGTTGGTGGCGGACCGATCGATCGAGCGACGGCGCGGCAACAGGTCACGCGGCTCGATTGAGCCTTGTAACGGCAGACAACTGACTGAGGCACTCGCGAATGGCCGAGGACGGCACGAACATGAAACCGCAACGGGGCTTCACGCTCACGGAACTCATGGTCACGCTGGCAGTCGCCGGTGTATTGGCGGGGGTAGCCGTGCCGAACCTGCGCTCCTTCATCCAGAACAGTCGCTTGAGCTCGGCCTCGAACGACCTGCTCCGATCGTTCAACCTGGCACGCACGGAGGCGATCAAGCGGCAGGCGAACGTGGTCGTGTGCGCTTCGGCCCTCCCCATGGCTGCAATTCCCGCGTGCAGCTACGGCCCGTTCAACGGATGGATCGTCTTCCAGGATAACAACCTCAGCTGGCAATGGGAAAACGGCGAGCCGATCTTCGAACGGCACGAGCTTCTCGACCCCTCGGTGACGGTCAACAAGGACAATAACGGCATCGAGATGTACCTGGCGACGGGATTCGCAAGCCCGGCCGGGATTAAGACGCCGACGCGCAACATCGTGCTTTGCGATAGCAGAGGCAATCAGATGGTCGGCACTAATTCCGTCGAGCGAGCAGTGCTGATCGCAGCCAGCGGACGCACTCGTGTGAGCGCAACCAGTGCGGACGTCAGTACCGCTGCGGCCGCCGCTGGCGCCTGTCCATAGGAGCTGCAGGTGACCCCCCGCGCGGAACCGCGACGTATGCAGCAGCGCCCTGCCCGGCCTCGTGGATTCACGATGATCGAGATGCTGGTGGCCCTGGTTGTGCTGGCCGTGGGCATGTTGGGTGTGGCAAGCCTATTCGGCATCTCCCTGCATTCCGGCAGCAGCGCGATTACCCGCATGCAGGCAGTGAACGTGGCTACCGATCTCGCCGACCGTATCCGCGCGAACCGGCGCGCCGCGGGTGCCTATAACGGGGCGCCTGCGGATAACCACTGCGTCGGAGCGGCAGCCGTCAGTTGCAGTGCCGCGCAGATGGCCGCGGACGATCTGTACTGGTGGCAGCGGCAGCTGTCGCGGGCAATCGTGGGCGGCACGGCGACCGGCACGGTTACCGAAGTGGATGGAACACCTGCGACTTACACCATAAGGATTACCTGGACCGAAAAGACCGGGCAGCAGCAGTATCAGATGCAGATCCAGGTGCCCACGAGTTGATGCCATGAGCCAGCCGCGTAGCCATCACCGCTCCCCCATTGTTCCCGGCCGGGCCGCCGGCCTGACGCTCGTTGAGCTCCTCGTTGCGATGACAATTGGGTTGGTGCTGATCATCGGTGCGACTCAAGTGTACGTCGACAGCAGCAAAGCGTA
>VBNY01000005.1:3074-8703 GCA_005877705.1 Gammaproteobacteria bacterium | reverse complement strand
ACGGCCCGAGGGACTGCGAGCAAGCCATGGTCAACGCCGCCACATCACTGTACTTGAGCTACGCGCCGCCTTACGACTGGGAGGCGATGCTTGCCTTCCTCGGCGCCCGGGCGATTCCGGGTGTCGAGGTTGTGTCACGCCAGAGCTACACTCGAACCATTGCAATTGGCGATGCCAGGGGCGTGCTCAGTGTCGAGCCGGCGGCCGACCAGCGCGTGCATTTGAGTGTGCGGTTCCCGGACCCGGGAGCACTGCCTGCCATCGTCGCTCGCGTCCGTCGTATCCTGGACTTGAGCGCCGAGCCACGGGTCATCGGCGCTCACCTTGCGCTCGACCCCCGGTTGGCTCCGCTCGTCGCCGCACGGCCCGGGCTTAGAGTTCCAGGGGCGTGGGACGGCTTCGAGTTGGCCGTGCGCGCGGTTCTCGGCCAGCAGATCACGGTTGCCGCGGCGACCTCGCTCGCCGGCGCCCTGGTGCGCGCCTACGGCGAAATGCTGCCTGAGACATCGGGCACCGCCGAAGGCCCGACGCGTGTCTTCCCGACTCCCGAGCGCCTCGAGAACGCCAACATCGCCTCGCTGGGCATGCCGCGCTCGCGGGCGGCAACGCTGTCGTCACTGGCGGCCGCCGTACGGGCGGATCCGGCTATCTTCAAGCCGCGCGGCACTTTGCAGGAGGCGGTGGCGCGGCTCCGTTCGATGTCAGGGGTTGGCGAGTGGACGGCGCAATACATCGCGATGCGCGAACTGCGCGAGCCCGATGCTTTCCCGGCAACGGATATCGGGCTGCTGCGGGCCATGGCCGATGCCGGCGGCCGGCGGCCAACGCCGGCGCAGCTGCTTGCCCGCGCGGAGAACTGGCGCCCGTGGCGGGCATACGCGACGCTGCATCTGTGGACGGCGGAGGCGCACTCACGCAACTCCGCCCCCAAGCTGCCACCCGATCGCAGCCGCCGCGCCGCATAGCCTCGCGCCGCGCACCTGGGGACTCAGCTCCTCGCTCAGCGCTGCTCGGGGATGTTCTGCTCGCGTTGCCAGGCCTTCACCAGCACCACGCGCCGCGTGGGATACGGCACACGGGTCGCGCCCAAGGCGGCGATCCGGTCCACGCGGAAGTGGCGAAAGCCGTTGCGCAGCTCACACCACGCCGCGAGCAATCGCTTGCCTTCGAAGAACGCTAGCCCGATGGGCCAGACCACGCGCTCGGTGGTCGCACCCGCCTCGTCCACGTAAGTCATCTCGAGTTTGTGCTCCCGGCGGATCGCTTCGCGAATCGCCCGCAGGCCGGCGGTCTGCTCGGCAGCCTTGCGCAATGGCGGCGCCCACAGGCCGGTCTCGGCCATCTTGTCGCGCAGATCCCGCGGCGAGGCGGTCGCAATCTTGGCCAGGGCAGTCGCCGCCGCACGCGCCAGCGCCGCATCGCCCTGGCCCTGTACCCAGCGCGCGCCAAGCACGAGCGCCTCGAGCTCGTCCTCGTCGAACACCAGCGGCGGCAGAAAGAAGCCCGCGCGCAGCAGGTAACCGATGCCGGCCTCGCCATCGACCGGGGCACCCAGTTCGACCAGAGTCTGGATATCGCGGTACACCGTGCGCATGGAGACACCCAGTTCGCCGGCGAGCCGGGCTGCCGTCACCGGGCGGCGCTGGGCTCTCAGGGCGTCCATGAGCATGAACAGACGTGCGGTACGGCTCATCGCAAGCGCGTCGATCTCTTCCACTTCCGCCAATCGAGCGCGGCGACCTCGCACATGCGTTCTGCGGCTCTGGTCAGCCAGCCGCCCTTGCGGCGCCCGAGATCCCGCAGGATGGCCTGACGTTGCGCGCCGCTCCCCAGGTGAATGTTCGCCGTTTCCCACCCCATCATCCACAGGAGCTTGCGCTCGTCACGCCCCTGCGGAAGGCTGCTGAGCTCGATGCGGCTGCAGTCGGGGGCGAGGCGCCGCACGAGCCAACCTGCGTGCACCTGGAGGAAGGGGTCTGGAACACGCACGGCTCGCGCCAACAGCTCGGCGTAGCGTGGCGCCACCTCACGGGCGTTGCGGCCCCAGAGCCAGGCCGAGACCGTCAACGGCTTGGCCTCCCGGGCAATCGTGCCGCCGCGCCACTGCGCGAGCGCCATGAGGCGCTGGCGCCCGAGACTTCCCAGCCCGGCCTGACGGTGCACCAGGCGGAAATCGAGCCGGCGCTCGGGCAGCGCATTCTCGAGGAGACGGCGCACGCCGGTATTCACGCGCCCGGAGACCGTTCGCAGGGATCGCATGCGGTCCCAGTAGATCCGCTGATCCTTGAGGCGCGCGACCGCAAGGTCGCGCAGCCAGCGGTGGCGTTCGGCGAGCACGACCGCCCCGCCGTGCGCGCGCAAGGACTCGCGGTAGCCTTCGAGAACCGCCTCGCACGCCCCCCGGCCCGAGACGGCCAAACGCGACTCGTCGATCGCGATCTGGGCGCTCGTGCACAAGCGCACCAGATCATTCGTGTACTCGAGACTCACGGTCTCGTCGAAGTCGTTGACCCCCCAGATCAGCCGCCCCTCGGCATCGCGCCAGGTCCCGAAATTCTCGACGTGCAGGTCGCCGACGCCGAGCACCCGCGGCGCCGCGCACAGATCGCTGCAAACGTCCGGCCACACCTGCGCCCAGCGGTAGAACGTCGCCCGCAGGAAGGAGAACAGATCGTCCGCCATCCGTCGGTGCTTGAGCTCGATGTCGCTGCGTAGCAGTGGGACACGCTGCGCGAGCCAGCCTTCATAGTTACGAGTTGCCTCGGCGATGCCCACGACCGCGACCATAGACGAAGTACGGCTGGACCCACAATCGCCTCGCGCGCCAGCGAGGCAAACGGGCATTATTGGCGCGCAGCGACGCGTGCTTGCGTCCCGTCAACTGCTTTCATGAGGCGCCGTTTCGGTCCATGGCGATTTTTGAGCTGGTCATCGCGCTGTTGCTGGTCGGTGCAGTGCTTGCACTCTGGGCCGACAAGATCGGTGTGCCGTACCCGGCGCTCCTCGCCCTGGCCGGTGCCGCACTCGCGCTGATTCCTGGAACGCCGCAGGTCATGCTCGACCCGGAGCTCGCCTTGGCTCTGTTCGTGGCGCCCGTGCTGCTGGATGCCGCCTATGACGCCTCGCCACGCGACCTGAAACAGAACCTGATCGCCGTCAGCAGTCTGGCACTCCTCGTCGTCGGCGTAACGATCGCTGCGGTCGCCGTGATCGCGCGGCTGTTCGTTCCCGGGATGAGTTGGGCAGCGGCTGTTGCGCTCGGTGCGATCGTGGCGCCGCCGGACGCCTCCGCGGCGACCGCCGTGCTGCGCCGCCTGCGACCGCCGCATCGATTGGTCGTGATATTGCAAGGCGAGAGTCTGTTCAACGACGCCGGCGCACTGCTGGTCTACCGCGTTGCCGTGGCCGCGGCGACGGGTGGCGTGCTCTCGCACTGGAGCGTCGCGCCGATGTTCGTGCTGACTTGCGGCGGCGGGGTCGTCCTGGGCGTGGTGCTTGCGCGCTTCTACATGTGGCTGACGACCCACGTGGATGACATTCCAATCTGGGTCCTGCTGCAGTTCATCGGCACGTTTGCCGTGTGGATGCTGGCCGATCGCTTGGGTCTGTCCGCCATTATCACTGTGATCAGCTATGCGATGACTCTCGCGCGTCGGGCTCCCATGCGATCCGACGCCCGCCACCGGATTTCCTCGTACGCCGTGTGGGACGTGGCCGTGTTCGTGCTGAACGTGCTTGCCTTCGTCCTCATCGGGCTGCAGTTGCGAGGGATCCTGACGCGCATGCGCGGCTCCGACTGGCACACGTATCTGATGTGCGCGCTGGGCGTGTGCGCCACGGTGGTGCTGGTGCGAATCGTCTGGGTGATGGCCTACAACACGATCGCACGCTGGAGCGCCCGGCAGGTTGGCTCGCGGCGGCGCCGCTTTATGACCATGCCCACGGTCGGCGGCGGCCTCGTCATCTCGTGGTGCGGCATGCGCGGCATCGTGACCCTGGCGGCGGCACTGGCGCTTCCCGACGGCCCGCCGTCCACCGCTTTCCCTTATCGCGATCTGATCATCCTGTGCGCCTTCTGTGTCGTGCTGAGCACGCTGGTCGTGCAGGGAATGACGCTGCGTCCCCTCATTGAATGGCTCGGGCTGAAAGACGACGGTACCGTGGACCGGGAAGTCAGGGTGGCGCGTGCCGAGACTGCGCGCGCGGCACTGCGCATCCTCGAGGGACAGGAGTCTGTGCCCTCGGTCGATGAGCTCCGGCGCCAATACGAAACGCGGATTCGGCTCGGTGAAGCGCCGCTGCCCGACGGGTCGACCGCAGGCAGCGGTGCCGGTTTAAGCGATCTGCAGCGGCGGGCGATCGCGGCCCAACGGCAAGCGCTGATGGACCTGCGGGCCCGCGCGGTGATCGGCGATGACGCCTTTCACGCGGCCGAAGAGGAGATCGACCTGCTCGAGCTGGCGGCGGATGAAAGGATCCGGCCGCAGGTCTGAAGGTCCGCCCGTTACGGAGACTGGCCTTTTGCGGCCACTCCGTACTCTCGGAACCAGGCCAGCAGCCGCTTCCAGCCGTCCTGTGCGTCGGTGGCGTTATAGCTGGGGCGGTAGTCGGCGTTGAAGCCGTGCTGCGCATCCGGGTATACGATGATCTCCGCCTTCTTCCCGGCCTGCTTGAGGGCGGCGCGCATTTTCTCGATGTCGCTCGCGGGGATGCCCTGGTCCTGGCCGCCGTACAGACCCAACACCGGTGCCTTGATCCGCGCGACCACATCCAGCGGACTCGCAGGCTGCAGCTCGGTGGCCGCGCCGTCGAGACGGCCATACCAGGCCACTCCTGCACGCAGCTTGGGATTATGCGCGGCATACAGCCACACGATGCGCCCACCCCAGCAGAATCCCGTGATGCCCAGATGCGAGACGTCTCCGTCGCGGGTGTCCTTTGCCCACGCAACGGCGGAGTCGAGGTCCGACATCACCTGTACGTCGGGGACGGTAGAGACGATCGCCATGATGTCCTTGATGTTACTCAGCTGCGCGACATCACCTTGGCGCGCATAGAGCTCCGGCGCCACCGCGAGGTAACCTGCCTTCGCGAAGCGGCGGCAGATGTCCTTGATGTGCTCATGGACGCCGAACACCTCCTGTACGACCAGGACGACCGGGAACGGCCCCCCTTTCTCGGGCATCGCCCGATAGCCCGGGATGACGCCCCCGGTCACCGGAATGCGCACCTCGCCTGCAGTCAGCCCTTCGCTGCTCGTCGTGATGGTCTGCGCGGAGACCGGCCGCACGGCCATCGCAAAACCCGAAGCGAGCGATGTCACGATCACCGCACGACGCGTGAGCTCCATCTGCGGCATCAGGCTGAGCACGTCGCGATCTTTTGCCTGCAGCGCCATTGCCGCTCCCACACTTGAATGACGCCGCTCGGCGCCGCCACCCCCTACTGTATTACGATGCTCGCAGGGGTGGAACGATCGCTCTCGAACCCGCTGGCGTCATAGGCCGTCACCGCGAAGTACCAGGTGGCCGGCGACAGATTGTCGACCACATAGCGGACCAGCCCCGGGTTTGCAATGCTGGCAGAGTGGTCCAGGTTCGCGGCGCTGGTTCCGTAGTAGAGGCGGTAC
>VBNY01000005.1:0-3052 GCA_005877705.1 Gammaproteobacteria bacterium | reverse complement strand
GTGCCGTTGGAGGCCTGGGTCACCGTCACCGAGATCGCGAAGCTCGGCAGCGTGGCCTTGAAGTAGCCGTCGTAGGCGCTGATCAGAATGTTCGGGTACGCACCCGCGTTGGTCGCGCCAGGAGTGCCGTAGAGTCGGCCCGTGGTGCTGTCGAAACTCAGCCACGCGGGCTTGTTGCTGATCCCGAACACGATTCTCAGGCCGTTGGGATCCGTCGCGGCGGGTTGAAAGGAATAAGGCTGACTCACCGCCGCAGTAGTGGCCGGCGTGCCGGAAATCAGCGGCGGGCTGTTGACGAGCGACCGCACCGTGACGGAGAACGCGGACAGCGAGGCTCGATAGGTCCCATCGCTTACCGAGATGACGATGTTGGTGAAGGTACCGACGTTGGCCGGCGGTATGGGCGTCCCGGAGAGGCGTCCCGTAGAGGAATCGAAGCTCGCCCACAACGGCTTGTTGCTCACCGAGAAAGTGAGCTTATCTCCGTCGGTATCGCTCGCCCACGGCTGAAAGGAATAGTAGTGGGCCGCCGTGACGCTCGTGACGGGCGCACCGCCGATCTTGGGCGGCGTGTTGGCGTTGGCGTGCAGTGAATACGACAGGCAAAGCGCGGCCAGCGCGCATGACAGGCCATACCGCGGGCGCGCCGCGGCGGCGATACTCGAAAAGGACATGTGACCACCCCGTGTAGACGTGTTTACGAATTTCGCAGGGCGGTCAAGCGCGATGCGACGATCCCGGTGCAAATCGAGACCGAAGCATTGCGTCACGACAACGCGCCGCTCGATGGCGGCTTGGCTGCCGGCAACCCCGCTATCTTCCGCGACTCACCCGCTTCACGAAGCGCCTGAGGGTCCGCGGAGATCGGAAGTTTTGCGTCCCCGTCTTGCGACGGGTTTGCCCTTGCGTCGCTTCGCAGTAGACGTGGTTCTGCCCGGATCCGCAATGTCTCTCGGCACAGACAACAGGCTCTCGCGAGGAGCGGCCCTCTCGGCGCGCGTGGAGCCTCGAGGAACCCGCGAGCGTCGTGCCGTGACAAGCGACGTCGTTCGAGCGCAACACTCGGGGCATGGCTGCCTCCCTGATGCCGGCGCAAGCGTCGCAAATTTGACAAGTCGGCCGCCGCGGTTTCTGATGGCGCCCTTGGCATCCTGGCGAATCAAGAGATGACGTGGTGAGCGCAGCAGCCGAGCCGGCCGGAACCCTTGAAGTCGCGCTCGCCCACGCCGTGCGGCTCCTCGATCGGGATCCACTCCTGGCCGCAGAGCAGGCCGGCGAAATCCTGAAGGCGGTCCCGGGTCAGCCCAACGCGACACTGTTGCTGGGCATTGCGCAGCGGGCCTGCGGCGAGCTGCAGACCGCCCGCGCCATACTGGCCGCCCTCACGGCAGCTCATCCCCAATGGGCCGCCGCGCACTTGGAGCTTGGATTGACGCTCGGCGCGCTGGGACGGGGCGAAGAGGCGGTCGTCTCGCTGAGGCGGGCGTTGGAACTGGAACCCGACCTGGCGAGCGCCTGGCGCGCGCTTGCTGATCATTTGAACGCAATGGGCGATGACGCGGGTGCCGACGCTGCCCGCGGACGCTTTCTGAAGGCTTCGACGAAGGATCCGCGCGCGCTGTGCGACAACAAGATCGCAGAGGCCGAAGCGCTGCTGCGGCAACATCTGCATGAGTATCCGACGGACATCGCCGCGATCCGTATGTTCGCCGAAGTCGCCGCGCGGCTCGGCCGCTATCGCGATGCTGAGAACCTGCTCGTTCGCTGCCTCGAGCTCGCCCCCGGCTTCGACGGCGCGCGCCACAACTATGCCGTCGTGCTGTTCCGCCAGGGGAAACCGGCCGCTGCGCTGCCGGAAGTCGAGCGGCTGTTGGCGCTCGAGCCGCACAATCCCAACTACCGCAGCCTGCAAGCCGCGGTGCTCGCCGGCATAGGGGAGTACTCGCGCGCCATCGAGATCTACGGCGAGGTGTTGGCCGAGTATCCGAATCAGGCGAGAGTCTGGCTAAGCTACGGACACGCGCTAAAGACTGCGGGCCGGCGCGAGGATGGCATTCGCGCCTACCGCCGCACGATCGAGCTCGAACCGAGTTGCGGGGAGGCATACTGGAGCCTCGCGAACCTCAAGACCCTCCGATTCGACGCCGAGGACCTGCAGAGAATGCGCGCGCAGTTGGGGCGCCAGGACCTCAAGGCACAAGACCGCTACCACTTTAACTTCGCTCTCGGCAAGGCGCTCGAGGACGCGCGCAGTTATGCCGCTTCCTTCGAGCACTACTTCCAGGGCAACGCGTTGCGGCGTGCCGAGGTCAGCTATAACCCCGCGCAAAATCGCGAGCACGTCGCCAGATCGAGAGCGTTGTTCACACCGCAGTTTTTCGCGGCGCGCGCCGGGGTCGGCGCGCCCGCAGCAGATCCCATCTTTATAGTGGGCTTGCCGCGCGCCGGTTCGACGCTGATCGAGCAGATCCTTTCGAGCCACTCGCAGGTCGAGGGTACGATGGAGCTGCCGGACATGACAATGATCGTGCGAACGCTTCGGACAGCGAAGCAGGAAGGCGGCGAGGGGCGCTATCCAGAGGCATTAGCAGCACTTGATCCCGGGGAGTTTCGGACGCTAGGCGAGCAGTACCTCGCGCGCACACGCGTTCAGCGTAAAACGGTGCGTCCCTTTTTCATCGACAAAATGCCCAACAACTTCGAGCACATCGGGCTGCTCCACCTGATGCTGCCTCACGGCAAGATCATCGATGCGCGCCGGCATCCGCTCGGCTGCTGCCTCTCGGCATTCAAGCAGCACTTCGCCCGGGGCCAGAGCTTCACCTACAACCTTGCTGAGATCGGCGCGTACTACCGCGACTATGTCGAGCTGATGACACACTTCGATGAGGTGCTGCCCGGTCGGGTGCATCGGGTCTTTCACGAGCGCCTCATCGAGGACACCGAAGGCGAGGTGCGCCGGCTGCTCGAGTACTGCGGCCTGGAGTTCGAGCCGGCCTGCTTGCGCTTCTACGAGAACGAGCGCGCGGTGCGCACGGCGAGCTCCGAGCAG
>VBNY01000004.1 GCA_005877705.1 Gammaproteobacteria bacterium | reverse complement strand
AGCTGGTCTCGACCGAAGGGGGCGGAGTCGAACTCCCTCTCGCGGGACATCGCCGCATGTTCAGCGCTTCAGTGTGTACTCTGCTCCGCAGTACGGGCACTTCGCCCAACCCGACGCTTCGATGGGCAGGTATACGCGCGGGTGCGAATTCCACAGGTACATCTGCGGCATCGGGCAGGAGAGCGGCAAGTCCTCGGTCGTAACTTCGTACTGGTTCTGCGCGTTGGGCTGGATGAGCGGCTTCGTCGTCACTGCCATGACTTGAATCATACGCCCATCACCGCATCCCATATGCGGGTGACCGCGGCTCGCTCCGCGGGGAATTCCGTCGCGGCAACGACTGCCGCTGCGCCCGCCAGCGACAGGTGGTGCGCGCGGCTGCGATAGCCGCGGTAGGCGCCGGTCAGCACGTCGACGGTCGCCTGCGCCACGAGGTTCGCCGAGGCAACCGATTCGAGCTGGCGGATCGTGTCGGAGAACATGGCCACCGGCGGGTAGTCCTTGGCCCACCTCAGCGCCCAATACTGCGCGACAAACTCGATGTCGGCGATCCCGCCGGGATCCTGCTTGATGTCGAACTGACCCGGCCCGGCCTTCGAGAGCTCCTTGCGCATCCGCTCGCGCATCGCACGCACCTCCGTGCGCAGGCTCTCGCGCCGCACATGGTTGCATAACACGTCGAGGCGGATGCTCTCGAACTCCGCGCGCAGCGCGGGCGCGCCGGCCACCGCACGCGCATGGAGCAGCGCCTGGTGCTCCCAGGTCCAGGCTTCCTGCCGCTGATACTCGGAGAATGCGCGGATGTTGGTCAGCAGCAGACCGCCCTTGCCGCTCGGTCGCAGGCGCACATCGACTTCGTAGAGCCGGCCTGCGGCGGAATGCATGGTGAGCAGATGCATGATCCGCTGCGCGAGCCGCACGAAGAACAGCTGGTTGTCGATCGGACGCGCGCCGGCGGTCTCCTGCCGCTCGCCGTGCGAATCGTGCAGGAACACCAGATCGAGATCGGACGTATAGCCGAGCTCGATACCGCCGAGCTTGCCGTAACCGACCGCACAGATGCTCACCGGTCTGCGCTCGCCGCTGTCCCCGCACAGCGGAGCTCCGAATTGCGCCGTGATCTGCTTCCAGCCGAATTCGATCGCACGCTCCACGATGAGCTCGGCGATGTCCGTGAGCCGGTCGCTGACGCGCATCAGCGGCAGGCGGCCGGTGAGGTCGGCCACGGCAACCCGAAAGATCGCCGCACGCTGGAACTGGCGCAGCGCTTCAACCTGGTGCTCGGGGTCGTCATCCTGAAGCTGCTGCATACGCAGCTCGAGCTCCGCGGCGAGGCTCGCGCGATCGGGCAGCTCCGACAGCAGCCGCTCGTCAATCAGCTCATCGAGAAGCAGCGGATGCGCTGCGATCTGCTGCGCAAGGAAATCACCGTGGCCGCAAAGCTCGACCAGACGCGAGCGCGCCGCAGCGCTCTCGTGCAGTAACGCGAAATACGCGGAGCGCTGCCCGATCGCTTCGACGATGTTGAGCACCCGGCGCAGTACGGCCAGCTGCGCGCCGCCCGCCGCGACGGCCGCGAGCAGCGACGGCAGCAGTGTTTGCAGCCGCTGGCGCCCGCGCTCATCCAGCTTGCGCACCAGCGCGGATGAGCGCAGCTCGAGCAGCAGCCGCGCCGCCTCGTTGCCGGCGGCGAAGCCTGCCGCGGCCAGCGATTCGGCGAGCGCGGCCGTCTCGGCCTCGGTGTCCCAGAACCTCCCGAGATCGATTCTCAGCGCGCCGCGGCCGCTGTCCGTCGCGCCAAAGACCACGAGCCGGAAATGCCGACTCACGCGCTCGCGATGCTCCTGGAGCTCGCGCGCGAGGGCGTCCCAGTCGGCCGCGCCCATGGCAAGCGCGATGCGCTCGCGCGAGAGGGAGTCTTCGGGCAGTCGATGGACCTGCGCGTCGCGCAGCATTTGCAGGCGGTTCTCGAGGCGGCGCAAATACGCGTACGCGGCCTGCAGCTCGGCGACGACATCCGGCGGCAGCAGCCGCGCGCTCGCGAGCTGCGCCAGCGCGCTCAGCAGCGAGGGCGTCTGCAGCCGGCGGTCGCTGCCGCCGCGGATGAGCTGGAAGGCCTGCACGATGAACTCGATCTCGCGAATGCCGCCGGGACCGAGCTTGATGTGATCGGCGAGCTCGCGCCGCTCGACCTCGCGCTCGATCAGCGCTTTCATCTCCCGCAGGCTCTCGAACACCCCGTAGTCCAGATAGCGGCGATAGACGAACGGCCGCACCGCGGCAGCGTGAATTTCGGCGTAGCGCTCGGGCGCCGTGATCGGGCGTGCCTTGACGTATGCGTAACGCTCCCAGTCGCGGCCGTGGCGTGGCAGGTAATCCTCGAAGGAGGCAAAACTGGCAACCAGCGGGCCGCTGTCCCCGAAGGGGCGCAGTCGCAGGTCGACGCGCAGCACGAAGCCGTCGGACGTCGGCGTCTCCAGCAACCTTATGAGGCTCTGGCCGAGCCGCGTGAAGAACTCCTCGTTCGCAATCGCGCCGGCGCCGTCTGTCTCGCCATGCTCGGGAAACAGCAGAACGAGGTCGACGTCCGAGGAGAAGTTGAGCTCGCCGCCTCCGAGTTTGCCCATTGCAACCACGACGAGCGGCTGCGCCGTGCCGTCAGCGGAACGGGGCTCCCCATAGCGGGCGACGAGGGCGCGACGCGCGATGCGTACAGCAGCATCGAGCGCCGCGTCCGCAAACGCGCTCAACTCGGCGAGCGTCTGTTGGAGATCGGCCCAACCCGCAAGATCACGCCACGCTATGCGCACCATCTCGTGACGCCGCCAGTGCCGCAGCTCCAGCAGCATCTGCGCGTCAGAGGCGGGCGGCTCGGGCGGTAACGGCGGAGCTCGCGCGATGAACTCACTCGGCGACAGCCTCCGCTCGAGATCGCGGCGCGCGATCAGCTGCGGCAGCAGCTGCGCATCGCGGGCGCAGGACTGCGCCACGAAATCGCTGGCGGCGAACACCAGTGGCAGCGAGTCGCGGACAGAGGCGGGCGCGGATTCCAGGGCTGCGGCGGCTGCCGCGTCGGCGCTCAGTGCCTCGATCGCATGTTGAACGTAATCGCGAAGCCCCGCGCTCGCACTGAAGCCCTCTCGGAACGCGCGCATCAGCCCGGCGGCAGCTGCGCGTCAGTTCCAGACATTTCCGCCCAGGTCGTGAAAGGACGAGTTGTCGAAGGTGCGGTTCATGCCCTTGAACCTGGAGGATGCGGCGTAGACCTGGGCACCGTCCGAGGCGTCGATCGAGGCCGAGTCGCCTTCTATCTGGCTGTTCTCGATGTGCACTTGCGCGCTGCGGGCGGTAACCCCCACGCCCCTGGCGCTGATGTGGCTGTTCGTGATGTGGATCTCGCAGCCGTCCTCGG
This sequence comes from Gammaproteobacteria bacterium, assembly GCA_005877705.1. Taxonomy (GTDB): domain Bacteria; phylum Pseudomonadota; class Gammaproteobacteria; order Steroidobacterales; family Steroidobacteraceae; genus 13-2-20CM-66-19. Next base: position 2,027 of record VBNY01000004.1, on the reverse strand, counting down.
CCGTCACGGCATCGCCGTCGAACTCGAGATTGCGATTGTCGATGTGCAGCAGACGCGCGCCCTGGCAGATGATCGGGTCGTGGCGCCGCTCGATCGCCGCACTCGTGGTAGACGGCTCGCGCTCCACGCGTGCAGCGACCGGGGTTGCACGCGACGGTGCGCTGATGGTGTAGCCCGGGCCGGATCGCAGCACCCGACCGCCTGGCGGGGGCGCCGCCTGCTCGCCGCGTTGTGCCGGTTGCGCGGCCGGGGGCTCTGGAGGAGCTGCGGGCTCACCGGACGCGGCCACGCCCGGCGAGCTCTGGGCGTTGGCGGCCACGGACGGTGTGACCGTCTGAGCTGCTGGAGGTACGGGCTGCGGTGGAGTTGACTCCGGAGCGGATGCCGCCTGGGCTCCCGCCTTGGCCTCGCGCCCCGTCGCCGGCGGCGGGCCGCCGACTATCTGGTCGGCGCGCAGCGTGCGAAGCTCGCCGGTGTCCTTCAACCGCACGGTAAAAGTGCTGGTCTGCTGATCCGCGGCGACGACCTCGATGCGGTCATTGCGCTCGAGCGCGGCCCGAGCCCAGCTCATCTCGTCCTGCCCGGACCCGAGCTTGTTGCACGCGGCGAGCCCAAGCGCGAGGCCGGCGACAACGATCAGCCTCGAAGGGGTGAGAATCGCAGCCATGTGAGGTATCTCCTTTAGGCCACAACATAGACCTCGCCGGGGCGCAAAGAAAGCCGCTGGCTTGGGCTGTCGGCGTGCACGGACCCGTTGAACATATTCATCCCGCGCACTACCGCTCGAGTGGCGGTTCGGACAGGGTGCGAGCTTGCAGCGTGACGCTCGCGGTCGCCTTGATGTCCTGTGCCGAGGCTCCGACCATGATCTCGTAGCTGCCCGCGCCAATCCCCCAGCCGCGCGCCGTGTCGCTCCAGGTCGCGAGCAGGCGCGGATCGAGGCTCACCGTCACGCGTGCCGACCCGCCCGGCTTCAGGTCGACCTTCTGCCATGCGGCGAGACGTTTTGGAGCCTCCCATCCGCCGGCAGCGGGGCCGACATAGACCTGAGCGACCTCCTTGCCGTCGAGCGCACCGACGTTCTTGACATCGAAGCTCGCAGTCACCGCTCCTTCCTTGGAGACGGCCTTCAGGCCCGTGTAGGCGAAGCGCGTGTAGGTCAGGCCATGGCCGAACGGGAACAGGGGCTGACGCTGACGGCTGTCATACCATTTGTAGCCGACTGCGGCGCCTTCGGTGTAGGCCATCGCGAAGGGATGCGGCGGGCCTGATCCGTCTGCGCTCAGCACCGGATGCGCAAGATCCTCCACACTGCGCGGGAAGCTCACGGGCAAACGGCCCGAAGGCGCTACCTCGCCGAGCAGCAGCCGCGCGATCGCCTCACCGCCGCGCGTTCCGGGGTACCAGGCCTCCAACACGGCGCCCACCTCATCGAGCCACGGCATCAGCACCGGCCCGCCCGTCTCGAGCACGACGATGGTGCGCGGATTGGCCCGCGCCACGGCCGCAATCAATCGGTCTTGCGCGTCGGGCAGCGTCAGAGACACATCCAACGTCTCGGCGGACCATTGATGCGCGAACAGCACGACCACATCGCTCTCGCGCGCGAGCTTTGCGGCCGACTCAACGTCATCGCCGTCGTGGTACATGATCCGGACACGGCGCGTCCGGACTCGCATCGCTTCGAGCGGCGAATCGGGGAGGTACACGATCGGCCCCGGAAATTTCTGCGGTCCCAGGCCCTTCACGGCGATGCCGCCGCGCGGGAACACCTGCGACGAGCCGCCACCGGAGAGCACGCCGCTATCTGCGTACGAGCCGATGACCGCAATGGTGCGCGCGGCGCCCGCGGTCAACGGCAGCAGGTTGCCGTCGTTCTTCAGCAGCACCGCGCCTTCCTCGGCGGCGGTCTGTGCGATCGCCGCGTGCGCCGCGAAATCGATGGCTGGCGGATGCTCCGCGACCGGATGCTCGACCACTCCCTGCGCGAACATCGATCGCAGAATGCGCCGCACCATCTCATCGAG
>VBNY01000003.1 GCA_005877705.1 Gammaproteobacteria bacterium | reverse complement strand
CTCAGGATTCCGGTGACGGGCACGCCGTGTTCGTGATGACGAATAACGCGGATTCCAATGAAGTGATCGCCTACGAGCGTACCGCCTACGGAACGCTGCACGATCCCCGCAGATACCAGACTGGCGGCCGCGGCAGCGGTGGCAAGGTGGACCCGCTCGCCTCACAGGGCTCATTGACTCTCAGTCGGGACCGCTCGCTGCTGTTCGCCGCCAACGCGGGCAGCGGCAGCGTCTCGGTTTTCCGGGTCGAGGGCGCTCGTCTCGCACTGTCGGATCAGGTCCCCACGGAAGGCAGTGAACCCAACGCGGTGGCACAGCGCGTCAGCCTCGTGTACGTACTGAATACGGCCGGTAGCAGCAGCGTCGTGGGTTTCAGCCTCCATGAGGGCAAATTGACACGCATCCCTGATTCATTGCGCTTCCTCAGCGGCAACGGCGCCGCCTCCGCCTCGCTGGCCTTCAGTCCGGACGGGCGGTTTCTGTTGGTCACGGAACGCACCACGAACCGCATCGACGTGTTCGGCGTGCTGTCGAACGGCACTCTGGCCTCGATCACCGTGAATGCGGGCGTCGGGGCCGGAACATTCGCGGTCGCCTTCGCCCCGAACGGGACGGCTCTCGTGTCGGAGACCGGACCGGGCGGCCCGAACAGCTCGGCGATCTCCTCCTATGCGGTTCAGCCCAACGGGACTCTGACGACCATCAGCGGCAGCATACCGACGCTGGGTGCCGCCAACTGCTGGAACGCGATCACTCCTGATGGGCGGTTTGTCTACACCTCCAACGCGGGATCCGCGTCCATATCCGGGTTTGCGATCGGGCTCCAGCAACATCGATATCGCCGCGAGCGCAGATGGCAAGTTCCTGTATTCGCTCAACGCCGGCAGCGGCAGCGTAGGGATTTTCGCGATTCAGCAGGCGAACGGCACGCTGACGAATCTGGGAACGGCCGGCGGATTGCCGGCCGCGGCCGGCCTGAACGGAATCGCGGCGAACTGAGCTTGTAGCGGCACACTGGGCCCGCTCGAACGCTTTGCTCGGCCGTGTGTTGCGGGGTCGCCTGCAGCACACGGCTTTGCGCAAAGTAGCTCACCCTAAGAGCGACTCGATCCAGCCCGCTAACGCATCCAGCAGCTCACGCCTGACTTCAGAGTCCTTGCGGCCCGTGCGAGCCGGTACGTGAAAGGAGTGGTCGGCTTGCTGAAGCAGTTTCAATGTGGCGCGTGCGCCGAGCTGTTCCGCGATCGGCTGCAGGATCGTGAGGTCTGCGAGCTCGTCGCGGGTACCTTGAATGAACAGCATGGGCAGCTGCACGTGGAACAGGTGCTGGGCGCGCTCGTCGGACGGGCGTCCGGCCGGATGCAGCGGAAATCCGAGGAACGCGAGACCTCGCACGCCGGGAAGCGGCGACTTCGCTTGGGCTTGCGAGGTCATCCGTCCGCCGAACGACCGGCCGCCGGCAACAATAGGCAGTGCCGGTGCGAGTCGCGCCGCCTCGGCAACAGCCGCACGAACCGTGGCATGACAGAGTGCAGGCGGGTCGGGGCGCCGAGCGCGCCGTTCCATATAGGGAAACTGATAGCGCAGGGTGGCAATGCGGAGCGCACCGAGCTCGGCGGCGAGCCCAGCCATGAACGGGTGTTCCATACCCGCCCCCGCGCCGTGCGCCAGCACAAGACAGGCTCGGGCAAGCGATGGCAGCACCAATAGGGCAGAGACGCGCTGCGCCTCGCCTACAGTAATGCTCAGACGGTCTGTTGATGCAGCGCTCACAATCACGCTCCCTGCTCGGCCGCGGGTGGAGAGTAATGATTATCAGCGAGTTTGCGCCCCGCCTCGCGAGAGGATCCAGATTGGCAGGGCAGCGCCTTGCGACCTGCGCGACGGACGGTCGAAGAACCGTCGCGCGCTCGAATTTGAACGCTTGCACGCACAGATCACTCCAGGCAGTCTCGAGAGACAAGGCGCCTGCGGCGCAGCCAGCCGGCAAATACGGGCCGCTGCGGTCGCAGCCCTGATTGCCCACAGGTCCTCACTCATGCCGAACTTCCGCGAACAACTGCGCAACAATGCCGTGGCGCTCGTCAGCCTCGTGGTGGCGCTGGGCAGCCTCGGCTACAACACTTGGCGCAACGAACGCACGGAGCACAACCGCAACATCCGCACGGCCGGGTTTGAGATTCTGACCAAGCTTGCTGAGCTCGAACGTGTGGTCTTTCTGGCGCAGTATGATCGGGACGCTCAGGGCGGAAATCCGCGCACCGGGTGGACTTACGTGCTCGTCATTCGCGACCTGTCGGAGCTGGTGCCGAAGGATGTGCCCGGACAGGCTGCGAATCTACGCAAGGTGTGGGGGGAGAACTGGGAGGGCCTCGGCAGGGACGACGAAGCGGCCGTCGATCGCATCGACAATGCCATCACCAAGCTGCGGGAGACGACGCTGCGGATGCTGCGGTCGTTGCGTTGAACGCTGCTCGCGGGCACGCGTATGAAGCCTCCCCTGGGTGGCCTGACTCCTGTGCGCCGGCTATTGGCTCGCAGCGACCCAGGCCGCGAACGGCGGCAAGGTGATGCGGTGAGCGGGCCCGGACTCGGATATCGGCGATGGGCTCGCCAGCAACGTCGTGAGCGCCGAGTCCTTCACACCCGCCGTCTTCAGGTCCAGCGAAATGGTCTGTGGAGCCGCGGACATGTTGAGCGACACCACCGTTGCGCCGCCGCTGGGGCTGACGCGTGCGTATGACAATACGTCGGCGTTCTGCTGGTCCAACATGACCATGCTGCCGTCGCGCAGCGCGGCACTCGAGCGCCGCAACGCGATGAGTTTTCTGTGCCAGTTCAGGATCGAGGCGGGATCCGCCAGCTCGGACTGCACGTTGATCGTCCGGTAGTTGTTAGGGACGGGCAGCCAGGTCTTGGGGTTGGTGCTGAAGCCGGCCTGGGCGTTCGAGGTGTCCCACTGCATCGGCGTGCGCTCACCATCCCGACCCTTCTCCTTTGGCCAGCCGGTAATGCCGATCGGGTCCCTGACATCCTCGACCCTCCGCGGGATCGTGGTCGGCTGCCCGATCTCCTCGCCCTGATACAGCAGCGCCGCCCCTCTCGAGGTCAGCAGCAACGTTGCGATGAGCTTCGCGATCTGCGCGTTGTGAGCTCCGTCCCCATAGCGATCCCAACTGCGGACATTGTCGTGGTTATCAAATACCAGCAGCGGCTGCGAGCCGTGAACCTGCATCTGCACCTCGCTGAGTCGCTGACGGAAGGTGTTCACATCCAGTTTGTTGGCAAAGCCGACCAGCATGTCCATCGGCAGCTGCAGCTCGTCATGGCGCGCGCCTCCGTACCACTTGTCCAGCTCGGCGGTGCTCGGCAGGTACGTCTCGCCGACCAGCACCCGCTCGCCCGGATACCGGTCCACCATGGCGCGCATGCGGCGAATGACGCCGTGGACCTCGGGAAGATTGTTGGTGTAGATCTCCTGCAGAATCGGATCCCCCTGGGCGTTGGTGCCGCCGAGCGGCGGTTCATCACGCAGCTGGGGATCTTCAAACAGCGTGGTGATGGCATCCAGGCGGAAGCCGGCCACGCCTCGATCGAGCCAGAATCGCATGCTGGCAAACATCGCGTTCTCGACCGCGGCAGTGCGCCAATTCAGATCCGGCTGCTGCTTGTAGAACTTGTGGTAGTAGAATTGATTGACGGCCGGCACGTACTGCCAGGCCGAGCCGCCGAACAGGCTCACCCAGTTGTTGGGCGGCAGGTGCTCGCCCGGGGCGCCGGTTTTCCCATCGTTCCACATGTAATACCCATGTTTGTCGCTGCCGCGGGAGCGCGCGGCTTCCAGGAACCACTGGTGTTTGTCGGAGGTATGATTCAACACCATGTCGAGGATGATGCGGATGTTGTGCCGCTTGGCCTCGGCGAGCAGCTGGTCGAAGTCGGCAAGGGTCCCGTACTGGGCATCGACCGACTCATAGTCGGAGATGTCGTAGCCGAAGTCGACCTGCGGCGAAGGATACATGGGAGCGATCCAGATGGCGTCGACGCCGAGGGTCTGCAGATAGTCCAGACGCTGCGCGATGCCGTTGAGGTCGCCGATGCCGTCGCCGTTGGAGTCCTGGAAGCTGCGCGGATAGATTTCGTAGATGACGGCGTGCTTCCACCAAGCCTGTTGCGTAGCAGCCGCGTTCGAGGCATGCGGCTGCGCTCGATGCACGCCGGTGTCGGCCTGCACGGCGGCGGCCATGCAGCAGATCAGGTATAACAGTCTGCATCGAAGCCCACGCAATGGCGCCATTGGTGCGGTCATGCCAATCTCCAGCACTCGACGAGCGACGGACGCGCATAGTACCCGCATCGGCTCCCCCATGGTCCAGTAGGACCGCACTGAAATGCGCCTGCCGGCCTCGAGCGCAAGCACCCCGGCATCGAGCCGGGCCAAGCCGCAACTGACGTTCTGGCAGATATGGAACATGTGCTTCGGGTTCCTCGGCCTGCAGTTCGGCTTCGCGCTGCAGAACGCGAACGTCAGCCGCATATTCCAGACGCTGGGTGCAGGCCTCGAGCAGATTCCGCTGCTGTGGATCGCGGCGCCGCTGACAGGGCTGCTGGTGCAACCGATTGTCGGCTATCTCTCGGATCGGACGTGGACGTGGCTGGGCCGCCGCCGGCCATACTTTCTGCTAGGCGCGCTGCTGGCCTGCATCGCTCTGCTACTCATGCCGCGCTCGCCGAGCCTGTGGGTCGCAGCGGGTCTGCTTTGGCTCCTCGATGCATCCATCAATGTGTCCATGGAGCCCTTCCGCGCCTTCGTAGGTGATCAGCTCGGACCTACGCAGCGGGCCGCAGGGTATGCAATGCAGAGCTTCTTCATTGGCGTCGGGGCGGTTGTGGCGAGCATGCTTCCTTGGATGCTGGCGCACGCGGGCGTAGGCAACTACACCGCTGCCTCGCAAGGCGCGGCGGCAATCCCCAACACTGTCCGCTACGCATTCGACTTGGGCGCCTGTGCCTTGCTGGCGGCCGTGGGTTGGACCACGTTGCGCTCGCGGGAATATTCACCGGAGATACTGCTGTCGTTTGACGACGCCGTGCCGGCGTCGTTCGAAGTGTTGGTGAGCCCGGACCGCGAGCGCCGCAAAGGTCTGCTGTGGGGAGCAGCGGGCCTGCTGGGGCTGGGCATCATCGGGCTCGCGAGACTTGATCCGCAGCTTTATCTGCTGTGCGGTGGCGCGCTGCTGTGGAGTGTGGCACTGCTCGTGCACGGCGCCGGAGGCCGTTCGGGGCTGTTCGCAACCATCATGCGCGACGTTGCCGCCATGCCGCTCGCCATGCGTCGCCTGGCGCCCGTGCAATTCTTTTCCTGGCTGGCGTTGTTTGCCATGTGGATCTATACGACTTCGGCTGTGGCTCAGGTCCACTTCGGCTCCACGGACCCGCACTCGGATGCCTACAACCGGGGAGCCAACTGGGTCGGCGTGCTCTTCGGGGCCTACAACGGGTTCGCCGCGCTGGCCGCCGCCGTCATTCCGCTGATGGTGCGCAGGCTCGGCCTGCGCCTGAGCCACCTCATCAACGTGTGGCTCGGCGGCGCCGCGCTGCTGTCCTTCCTTGTCATCCGGGACCCGAACTGGTTGCTGCTGGCGATGCTCGGGATGGGTTTTGCGTGGGCCTCGGTGCTGTCGCTTCCCTATGCGCTGCTGTCGGACAGCCTGCCGGCGCAAAAAATGGGCTTGTACATGGGCGTCTTCAACTTCTTCATTGTCATTCCGCAGCTGGTAGCCGCCAGTGTGCTCGGCTTTCTGCTGCGAGTGTTGTTCGGCGGCGCACCGATCTATGCGCTCGCGCTGGGCGGCTGCAGCTTTGTTGTCGCCGGGATCCTGGTGTTGAGAGTTCCGCAACCGGCACCAGAGCGCTCCACGTCGGCAGCGGCGGTGTGACGGGCCAATAGAGCGGCTTACCCGGCGACGCCAGCTCCGCATGATCGCCGGACAACGAGCCGGGTCGACAGCATGGTCGCTCCTTCCATGGGCTCGTTGCGTATCTGTCGAAGGAGGGTGTCGACGAGCACCTCACCCGCCAGGCGCGTGTCCTGCGCAACAGTGGTGAGCGGCGGATTGGCGAGGCTCGCCGCGGGTATGTCATCGAAACCGACCACGGAGACTTCAGCCGGTACGTCGATATGACATTCCTGCAAG
>VBNY01000002.1 GCA_005877705.1 Gammaproteobacteria bacterium | reverse complement strand
GCGCTTCACCTTCATTCTCAACGTGCGGGCGACTAAGACGGTCTGCGTGGGATCGCCGACCTTCGCGGGTGCGTCGCTGATCGTCGGCGAAGGTGCGGCACTCATTATGACAATCCTTTGTCTGCCTCTTGTCAGTGTATTTTAGCCAACTCTGAGTTGTAATAGAAGAACTCACCCGCGACTTTCTAAACTTCCACCTTCATACGCGCGGCGGCGAATTCCCGCACGATGTGACCGTGGTGAACCGTACGCGCGCACACCGTGCGTGTGATTGCCCTCCTATACGACGTATTGCCGTACACGTGCAATCCCGCGACAGACGGTAACCTGCAGCGGTGTGTGAAGGTAGAGGCGCGGGAGCGAGCCGGCAATGAGCGGGCTCGTCTATGTGCGCGGGCGCTCATGCTTCACTCGTCGTTGCGCAATTCGCTGGCGGGTCGCAACGGCCATGTTGTTCCATAGCTCAGCGCACTTCACACGCGTTCTCCTACTGCAGGTGGCCCGACCGTCCGGCAACGTCGACCACGATCTTCATCCCCTGCTGACGGCGTAGACGGTCAATCCCCTGCTCGATCACTCCGTCGAACGGGATGGTCTCGACCCAACCCTCGAGCGGGTAGCTGCCGCGGGCCATCTCCGCGATGACCGCCGGAAAGGCGTTCACGGAGAGCGCCACACCGGTGAGGTGCACTTCCGGCATCAGGAGGTCGAAGGGCGGTATGAGGACCGGCTCGTGGTGGATCGCCACCACCGCCGCGGTCCCATCGACTCGGGTGCCGTGCAGCATCGCGGCAAAGGCCTGGGGCACCCCGGCCGCGTCGATCGAGGCATCCGCACCGCGGCCTCTGGTGAGATCTCGGATTGCCGCAACCACATCGCACGCGGTCGGATCGAGCAACTGTTTCGCGCCGAGGCCGGCGAGCGCCGCGCGCCGCGCCGGCGAGGGATCCACGACGATCGCCTCCACTCCGCGCCGCCGCAGTGTCAGGAAGACGCCCGCGCCGATCGGGCCTGCGCCGTGGATGGCGACCGTCTGTCCGGCACTCACCGCACAGCGATTCACCGTGTGCCACGCGATCGCGAGCGGCTCGATCAGCGCGCCCTGCAGCGCCGTGACGCCGGGGGGAAGCGGGTGTGCCATGCGTCGCTTCACGACCGTGTACTCGGCCAAGCCGCCGGCACGGTTGTATCCCTGGATCGCGAGCGATGGACAGTGGTTGTACTGACCGATCCCGCAGTGCAGACACCGGCCGCAGGTCTCCACCGGCTCGACCGCAACGAGATTCCCGATGATGAGGTCGTCGATCCCCTCCCCGAGGGCTACGACCTCCCCGCACAGCTCGTGACCCATGATCACGGGATTCTGCACACCGGTGAGCGGATGTGGTGTGCTGCGTGTGGTTATCGGACCGTCGTAGTATTCGTGCAGGTCGCTGCCGCAGATCCCGTTGTACCGAACGCGCAGCTTGAGCTCGCCCGGCCCGGGCTCCGGCTCCGGCACCGACGTGAGTCGCAGGTCCTGCCGCCCGTAGTAAAGCGCTGCGCGCATCGCCGCCCTCAACCTTCGGGGGCGCGTCCGCCCGCGAGCATCATCTTGGCGTAGTCCGCCTGCGACATGCCGGCCATCTGCGCGGCGACGTACTGGAAGCTCTTGCCGTCGGTCGCGAACAATTTGGCAAGGAAGTAGATGTTGGCGCCGAGTGAGATCATTCGATTGTAGTCCCGGTCGAGCACCGCGCGCTTCTGATCCTCGCTCATGGGCCACGCATCGAGATACGCACGCTCGTTCGCCTTGAAGCGCTCGCGGTTCTCGGACTTCATCAGCGACATGCAGAACATGTTCAGGTGATAGCCCCGGCGCGCCTGGTCGGTGTCGAAGATCGTGGTTCCGGGGATGGCGGCATAAGGTTTGGTCAATGACATCGTGGGGCTCCGAGCTTAACTTGAACGCCGGCCGGCGCCTCGGTTCGGCGCCAGTCGGGACTTCGCAGGGGCGCCCGGGCGCCTCGCGGGCTCGGCGTCTGCGTCGCCGACCCAGCTGAGCAGGTCCCGCAGGTCGCTGAGAATACCGTGGGGTCGGCGCGAGCGGGCCTGCTGCACCCACTCCTCGCGGCGCGTCGTCCCCGTCGTCACCGCAAGCGCCGTCGCACCCCCGCGGCGCGCCATGAGGACTTCGACAATCGGATCATCCCCGACGACCGCGAGGGCCCGCACCGGCACACCGAGGCGCCTCGCGACAAAGCGCAGGGCCCGGATCGAGGGCTTCCCGGTGAGCGTCATGGGTGCGCGCGTCAGGCGGCGGATGGCCGCCGTGATCGCAAACGAATAGCCGATCGTGCGCCCGTGCTTCGTGGCAAAGAAGGGGACGTCGGAGGCTACGCAGAGTTCGGCGCCGCCCCAGATGGCCTGACAGGCGGTCTCGATGTCCTTCATGCCGCACTCCGGATGCCACCCGACGAAGACGCTCCCGACCTCCGTTGCCCCGGCCTCGCTGGTGTGCACTGTCTCGATGCCGGCGTCGCGCAGAGCCTGCCCCACGCCGATGCTCCCGAGGACCAGCGTCCGCCGGATGCCGCGGCGCTGCATGTGATCCGCCGCGATGCTGGAGGGCGTAATCATCTGGTCATCATCGATGGGGAGTCCGACCTCGCGCAGCTTCGCGGCCTGCTCCGCCGGCGGGTAGGCACTGCCGTTCGTGAGAAGCGCAAAGGGCACGTGCCGCGCCTTGAGTGTGCTGAGGACTTCGATCGCTCCCGGCAACACCTCGTAGCCACCGAGCGAGCGGTTGCTGAGGAGCAGCGTGCCGTCGACATCGAAGACGACACCCCGTATGGGGAGCCGTGTGGTCTTGCGCGCGGCGCCGTCTCGCATGACCGAACTCACGCCGACAGCGCTCCGGATTGCGCGCTGCCGCGCAGCTCTAACCTGAAGTCGCTCTTCACCACGCTCAGTTCCGAGACGTTGCGCAGTCTAAGGACTCGGCGCAGAAGCTCCATCACCGGTTTCGACTCCGGATCGTAGTGGCGCGCCGCCGGCCCCGCCGCCCGCATCTCATCCACTTGCGTGGCGGGCATGGTGGCCCGCAGGAGGAACTCCTCGTCCGACAGCTCCCGGCCGAGCCGCGCGCGCAACTCCGACAGCGGCCCCATCGCCGGTTCTGCCCGCAGCTCGCCGGTGCGTGGCAGCGATTCGATCCGCTCCATCACCGCGGGTGCGATCGGGATGTTGGGTCGGCCGAAGCGCCCGAGCGCGTAGCGGATGACCTCATCGGGAATGACCCCGTAGCGCTCACGGCCGGTCACGTTGAGAAACGCCTGCGTCAGGAGCATTTGCGCAAACGGCGTCATGACGATCGGCCATCCGAGCTCCTCGCGTACACGGGCGATCTCCTCTATGACCGCCCCTTCGAGATGTGAGAGCCGGCGTTCGGCGAGCTGCCGGCGCATGGTCCCGATCATGCCGCCGGGGAGCTGATGGCGCAGGTAGCCAGCGTCGAAGGGCTGCGGTGCGCCGATCGGGAGGCCTTCCGCCTGCGCGATGCGGGTAAAGAAGCGGCTCACCTCAGCCAGTGCCTGAGTGTCGACGGGCACGGTGTGGCCGAGTGCGCGCAGATTCTCCACCACGCGCAGCGAGGGCGGATTGGAGATCCCGTCTGCGGTCGCGCCGGATGCGCACTGCAGGGCGCTCACGCCATAGTCCACCGCATCCATGTAGAGCAGTTCCCCGAGCCCGATCGTGCAATGCGAATGGAGCTCCAGGGGCTTCGCCCCGATCTCGGCCTTCACAGCCGGGATCAGCGTGCTCGCGCGTCGCGGGGACAAAAGGCCCCCCGGATCCTTGATGTAGATCGCGTCCACCTCCGGGCAGGCGGCGAGTGTCCGCGCCGCCTCGGCGTAGTGCCGGTCGTCGTGGATGGGACTGAGCGTGAAGACGAGCGCCGCAATCACGAACTCCCCGCCCGCGCCCTTCACCATCCGGGCGCAGACGGTGTTGGATTGCGCATCGTTCATCGGATCGGCGAGGCAGAAGCGCCGGATGCCGTTGCGTGCGAGCACCTCGAACGCAAGCGCCATGAACTCCGGGCTAGCGGTTTCCCAGGAAATGAAGCGGAATCCCGTCGACATGAACTGCAGCGGCGTGTTGGGCGTGGCCGCCGCCGTGAGGCGAATGCGCTCCCACGGATCCTCACGCTTGTAGCGCACGGCAACGCCCATGTGGGTCGAAGTGGTGAAGTCGATCGCCTTGAAGCCCACCCGGTCCATCACCGGGGCGATCGTCAGTGTCTTCGCGGTGTCGATGCCGACCGCCGCCCACGTGCTCTGATTGCCATCGCGGAGCGAGGTGTCGACGAGAGCGATCTCAGCCACGCTCCGGCCCTCGCGAGATCCGCAGCAGCACCTGTCCGTATTCCACCAGGGCGCCATCCTGCGCGAGGATCTCGACAACTGTGCCCTGAACCCCCGCCCGAACGGTGTTCATGAGCTTCATCACTTCGATGATGCCGATGATCGTGTCCTCCTGCACCACCGATCCGATCTCGCTGTAAGGCGCAGCCCCGGGCTTTGGCGCGCGATGGAAGGTTCCGAACAGCGGCGCCGGCACATCAAGGAGCGCACCGTCGCTGACGGGCGCCGGGTACTCATCGCGCGGATCCCGGCTTGTGGGCACCGGCTTGGCGGCTGGCCCCGGAGTCGGCGACGCCGAGAGGAACCCCTCGTGCTCCAGATGCAGCTCGTCGAACTCCGACTCCTCCAGCAGCCGGGTGATTTCCGCGACGTCCTGGGCGCTCAGGGGCACCGACGCGTTCCAAAGATGGACATGACGTGCATCAGCGGATCTTGCTGGGGCTTCGCGATCGGCGCGGCGTCCCGGGCCGACCAGACCGTCTCCGGGCGGCTCTGCAGCACCAGGATTGCGCCGCTGTGCCGGTCGATCGCCCACTCGATGTCCTGGGCGCGCCCGTAGTGACGCTCGACCTGGCGTGCGAGGGTGCCGAGCTCCTGCAGCTGCGTGTCGCTCAGACAGGGCGCGCGCCGGTGCTCCTCGCTGACCGCGACGGCCTCGACGCCACCGTTGGCAGCCGGGACGTGTTGGATCAGCTTGTCGGAGATCTCGCGCACGGATATCTCCCCGGTAATTTTGCCGAGGACCCAGCGATCCGGGGTGACTTCACCGCCCACCACGGCGGAACCCAAGCCCCAGGCGCCTTCGATCGTCACAACCGACCGGTCACCGGTCGTCGGACTGCGGGTGAACATCACACCGGCCGTGCCGGCGTCCACCATGATCTGGACCACGACGGCCATCGCGACGCGTTCTTCGGGAAACCCATGCTTGAGGCGATAGCTGATCGAGGGCACCGAGTACAGGCTCGCCCAGCAGCTGCGCACGCGCTCCAGGACCTGCGCTGTGCCCCGGATCCACAGGTACGTGTCCTGAAGACCCGCGAAACTCGCATCGGCCGCGTCCTCGGTGGTGGCCGATGAGCGCACCGCCACGGGCTGCTCCGGAGCAGCTGGCACGAGCCTCTCATGGGCGGCGGTGAGCTCCTCGAGCACCTCACCCGGCAGCTCAGCCTCTTCCATCCGGATGCGCAGCGCCCTCGAGCAGGCCGTGATCGCTTCGAGGTCATCCGCCGCAAGCGCCGCCACCGCCGCGCGCACCGGAGCCTCGCGCTCGAGCGACTCCAGGGACCGCTCGAACGCGGCAGTTCTCACCACATATCCGGGCGGCACGGGGAACCCGGCGCGCTTGAGCTCCCCCAGACTGCCGCCCTTGCCGCCGACGTGCTCCCGATCGCCGAGCCCGATCTCATCGAACCAGGCGATGTGCGTGCCGGCACCCATGAGGCTCGCTACGAGAGGAGCGTGACGACGCCGCGGCCGCCGTCGACGCGAATGCGCTGACCGTCCTTGATGCGCGAGGTTGCGGTCCCGGTGCCGACGACCGCGGGAAGACCAAACTCCCGCGCCACGATGGCGGCGTGGCTCATCGAGCCGCCGATGTCGGACACCGCGCCCGCGATCTTCTGGAAGATCGGTGCCCAGGTCGGATTGGTGATCTGGCAGACCAGAATGTCGCCCTGGCGTACGCGCGTGATCTCCTCCACCGACCTCACGACGCACGCCGGACCCTCGACGACGCCGCTCGAGGCGGCAAACCCGCGCAGCTCGCGGCTCCCCGCATCGCTCGTGGCGTGGAGCCACCTGTCCAGGCTCTCGCGCGTGATGCCCCAGAGCATCACGATCGCCGGATCGTCGATCACGTCGGGGACGGGACCTAAGGCGGGTGGGGTGCCGTGCTTGGCCCATTCGGCGATCGCCGCCCGG
>VBNY01000001.1 GCA_005877705.1 Gammaproteobacteria bacterium | reverse complement strand
GACGACCGCGCAGTCTTCCTCGCGCGCTGGCGTGAGTTGCTGCTGCGGCAAATCGATGCCGACAGCGTGCGCGAGCAACCGCTGCGCGCCGAATTCAAACGGCTGCTGGCGCAGTGGAGCGGACGGGCCGGCGTTGATTCCGTCGCGTACCGTCTGGTGCGTGCCTATCGCGACCGCACGCAGCAGGCCGTGTGGGAAATGATCTTGAGCTCGCTCAGGATCACCCCGGACGACAGCCCGCCCACCCCGCCAGCGCAGTTCGAGGAGCCGCTGTGGCGGCTCGTGACCGAGCAACCCCTGCACCTGTTGGCCGCCGACTACCGCAGCTGGCGCGAGTTTCTGCTCGCGCAGCTCGATGCGACCATCGCCGAGCTGCGCAGCAGCTGCGGCGAGCTCGCACGCTGCGCCTGGGGGTGGCGCAACGTCGCGCACATCCAGCACCCGTTGTCGCGCGCGTTGCCGTTCCTGGCGCCGCTTCTGGACATGCCTGCCTTGGCACTGCCGGGTGATCATGACATGCCGCGCGTCCAGGACGGCGACGTCGGCGCCTCCGAGCGCTTTGCCGTGTCGCCGGGACATGAGGAGCAGGGCTACCTCCACCTGCCCGGCGGGCAAAGCGGGCATCCGCTGTCGCCTTATTACCGGGCGGGGTTCCTGGAGTGGGCGCGCGGCGAGCCGCTCCCTTTCCTGCCGGGACCGGCACAGCACGCGCTGACTTTGCAGCTCGAGTAGTTCAATTGGCTGCAGGCGCCTGCGGCTGTCTTCTGTCTGTCGAAAGCGGCCTGCGGCCCTTTCGACCCGCGAGCAAGCCTGCAAAAAGCAGGCCGGTTCCGGCACGGCGCGACTTCCATCACGCCGGGGGCCAGATGCACGGCTCCATAATCCTGAGCGACAATCGGCTTCGGTCATGACATCCGACACTTAGGTTCTGACAGCGCGCTTCCCGACTGCTCAAGATGATGATGGACGGATCCCTCGAATCCTCACACAGGCCTGCAGGCCGCCCGAACGTCGGGCTGGTGCTGACGGGCGGCGGTTCACGCTCGGCGTACCAGGTGGGCGTGCTGCTCGCTCTCGCCGAGCTCCTGCCGCGCGCGCGCAATCCGTTCCAGGTGATCGTCGGGACCTCGGCCGGAGCGGTGGCGGCCAGCGTGCTGGCCGCCGAAGCACACCATTGGCGGCGGGCGGTCGCCGGTCTGGAGCGCGTGTGGGCGAGCTTCCGCTCGCAGCAGGTTTTCCATGTCGATCCGCTGCATATGCTGCGCGCGGGTGTGCACTGGGTGCTGGCGCTGGTCTCGGGCGGCCTCGTGCTGTCGCCGCCGAAGGCGCTGCTCGACAACAACCCGTTGCGCGAGCTGCTCGGCATACACGTTGACTGCGCCGGGATTCGCAGGAGCATCGCACGCGGCCATCTACGGGCGTTCGCGCTGTGCTCGACCAGCTACGGAACGGGGCACTCCGTCGCGTTCTATGACGGGATCGAATCGATCTCCGACTGGTCGCGGGTGCAGCGCCTCGGGGTCCGCACGGAGCTCACGATCGATCACCTGATGGCGAGCACGGCGATCCCGTTGCTGTTCCCGCCGATGAAGCTCGGCGACGAGTACTACGGCGACGGCGCGGTGCGCCAGCTCCATCCTTTGAGCCCAGCCATCCACCTCGGCGCGGATCGTCTGCTGGTGATCGGTGTGCGCGCGCGGCGCGCGGCCGGCGTGGCCGTCGACCGCGGGCAATCAACGACGATGCCGACGCCGGGGGAGATCTTCGGGTACATGCTCGACACGCTGTTCACCGATCAGATCTACGGTGATCTGGAGCAGGTCGAGCGCATCAATCAACTCGCGCAGGCCGTACCTGCCGCCGCCCGCGGCGAGCGGCACATCGAGACGCTGATGCTGGCGCCGAGCGTCGATCCCCGCGAGATCGCGGCGCGGCACGTGGAGGAGATGCCGCCGGGACTGCGCACGCTGCTGCGGGTGATTGGCGGACGCAGCGCCTCGGGCTATCAGCTCGCCAGCTATCTCATGTTCGAGGCCGGCTACACGCGCGCGCTGATCGAGCTCGGCTACCGCGATGCGATGGAGGCGCGCTCGGCGCTCATGGCTTTCATGAGTGGCGAGCGGCTGCCGCCGGTGATGACCGCAGCGGGCGTCGCGCAGGCGACGTCGGAGTCAATTCCGGCGGTCGCTGCCGGAAGGATGGAATAGCGCGGCGCCCGGCAAGCCACTGTGCCGCGCCGTGACGTTTGTGAATTCCCCGGCGAACTCTTGCGCGAGCCGCTCGACGATGTACACCGAGCGGTGCTGCCCGCCGGTGCAGCCGACGGCGACGGTGAGGTAGCCGCGATTGCTGGCCTGGTACTCGGGCACCCGGGCGCGGATGAACTGTGCGATGTCCGCGATCAGCGTCGCCACATTCGTGTGCCCCTCGAGAAAACGGATGACCTCCGGATCGCGGCCCGTCAGCTTGCGCAGGCTCGGCTCCCAGTACGGGTTCGGCAGCGAGCGCGCGTCGAACACGAAGTCCGCATCCCCGGGGATGCCGTGCTTGAAGCCGAAGGATTCGAACGTGATCGACAGCCGGCCGACCGTGCGCTGCTCCACGCGTTGATGTATGAGGTCGCGCAGCGTGTGCACTCCCAGCTTCGAGGTGTCGACGACGAGGTCGGCCGCGTAGACGATGGGCTCGAGGAGCCGCCGCTCCATGGCCATCGCTTCGCGCAGATCGACGTTATTGCGGCTCATCGGGTGCTTGCGGCGCGTCTCCGCGAAACGGCGCAGCAGCTCCTCTTCGCTGGCGAGCAGGAAGATCACCTCGCACTGGATGCCGCTGCGGCGCAGCTCATCGATGAGCTGCGGCACGGTGGCGATCTCGGCGGCGGTGTTGCGTGCGTCGAGACCGATGGCCGTGCGCTCGTAGGTCGGCTCGGGGCTGCGCACGGTGTAGGAGATGAACGGCTTCAGCAGCGCGGCGGGGATGTTATCGATGCAATAAAACCCGAGGTCCTCCAGCATGTGCAGCGCCACACTCTTGCCGGAGCCGGACAGCCCGCTGAGGATGATGATTCGCACGCTCGCCGCAGTTCAAATCCGCACCGCCCGGCGCGCCTGCGCCGCATGGTGGTCTGTCAGCTTCTCTTTGTGTTTCTTGATGCAGCGATCCAGTTTGTCCGCCAGCAGATCGATGGCGGCGTACATGTCCTCCTCCGTGGCATCCGCGTGAATAGCGTTGCCGCTCACATGCAGTGTCGCCTCGGCCTTCTGTCGCAGCTTCTCCACCGTCAGGACGCAGTGCACGTCGATGACCTGATCGAAATGCCGTCCGATGCGCTCGAGCTTCTTTTCGACATAGCCCCGCAGCGCGGGAGTAACTTCGACGTGGTGCCCGGTGACGTTGAGCTGCATAGCCGTCTCCTTTCACGAGTTTTTGACTTCACTTCCACTACATCTGCTTCAATCCTGCGCGGCGGCGTTCGTTGGAGGGCGCGATGCCCATCGCTTCGCGGTACTTGGCGACCGTGCGGCGCGCAACCGGTATGCCCTCGCCGGAGAGCAGCTCCGCGATGCGGCCGTCGCTCAAGGGGTTGTCCGCGTCCTCCTCCTTGACCAGCTTTCTGATCTTGGCGCGTATGGCGGTCGAGGACGTGCCGGATCCGTCCGCACCCTCGACCTGGCTCGAGAAGAAATAGCGCAGCTCGAACACCCCGCGCGGGGTGTGCATGTACTTGCCGGAGGTGACGCGCGAGATGGTCGACTCGTGCATCGCCACCGCCTCGGCGATGTCCTTGAGGATCATCGGCCGCATGTGCTCATCGCCATGCTCGAGGAACGCCGTCTGGCGCTCGACGATGGAGCGGGCAACCTTGATGAGGGTCTCGTGGCGAATCTCGAGGCTCTTCAACAGCCAGCGTGCCTCCTGCAACTGCGCGCGCATGGTCGCGTGACTGGCGTTACGTCCAATGAGGCTCGCGTAGCTCTGATTGAGGCGTACCCGAGGCAGGGTAGCCGCGTTGATCTCCACTGCCCAGCCATGGTCGGTGCGCCGCACAAACACGTCGGGCACGACGTACTCGGCAGCGCCGGCGCTCACCGTGGAGCCTGGGCGAGGATGGCACGAGCGCACCAGCGCTAGCGCGCAAGTGATTTCCTCCTCGGTGGCGCGCAATTCGCGGCGCAGCAGCGACAGCTCCCGCTCCGCCACGAGCTCCAGGTGCCGCCGTGCGATTTCGATCGCGGTGTTGAAGCCCGGCGTGGCCGGGTCCAGCTGCCGCAGCTGCAGCTCGATGCACTCGCCGACCGAGCGCGCCCCCACTCCGGGCGGATCGAGCGCCTGCACTCCGGCGAGCACCGCCTCCACCTCGGGCGCACCGCACTCGATCTCGGGCCGCAACGTACTGGCGATCTCCTCGAGCGACTCCGTGAGATAGCCGTCGTCGCTGATGGCATCGACGATGGCGCGCGCTATCGCGAGCTCGCGCGGCTCGAGCTTCACGAGCTCGAGCTGCCACGACAGGTGCTCCCGCAGCGACTGCCCGGCAGAATCGGCGAACTCCTGCTGGCGCTCATCGTCGTCGCCGCTCCACGCCGCCTCGGCGGGTCCGACGCTGTGCTCGCCCCAGCCCTCGTCCAGCACTTCTACGGCGCTCTCCTGCGGACGCTCGGGGGCTTGCGGCTGCGCGGGCGCCTCCCCGGCGGCCTCGAAGGTCCCGGTGCCCTCGGCGTCCTCCATGGGCTCCAGCATGACGTTCGTCTCGAGGAGCTCGCGGATGTGCGCCTGGAGCTCGAGCGCCGGCAGCTGCAGTAATCGAATCGCCTGCTGCAGCTGCGGGGTCATCGTCAGTTGCTGACCCAGCTTGAGCTGCAGGGAAGGTTTCAGCATGGTTGCACGGCGGGCTTGTCTGGCCTTCCTGTTTCTATGTACCTGAAAGACATGGCTTTTGTGCTTAAGACCCCGAGGGCTCAAAGCCGAAACGACTCACCCAAGTACACCTCACGCACTTGGGGGTTGGCAAGGATTTCTTCCGCAGTTCCGGATGCGATCACCGTGCCCTGATTGACAATATAAGCCCGGCCGCACACGCCCAGGGTTTCGCGCACGTTATGGTCGGTAATGAGGACCCCGATGTCGCGATTCGTCAGCTCGCGGATGATGCGCTGGATATCGAGCACGGACAGCGGGTCGACGCCCGCGAAGGGCTCATCGAGCAGCATGAAGCGCGGTTCGGCGGCGAGCGCCCGCGCGATCTCGACACGGCGCCGCTCGCCCCCCGAGAGGGACAGGCCGAGACTCTTGCGCACGTGGCCGATGCGCAGCTCCTCCAGCAGCTCCTCGAGCCGCCGCTCACGGGCGGCTCGCTCGAGATCGCGGCGGGTCTCGAGGATCGCGAGCACGTTGTCTTCCACCGACAGCTTGCGGAACACCGAGGCCTCCTGCGGCAGATACCCGAGCCCGAGCTGCGCGCGCCGGTGCATGGGCAGCAGAGTCAGGTCCGTGTCGCCGAGGTAGATGCGCCCGGCGTCGCACGGCACCAGACCCACGATCATGTAGAAGGCGGTCGTCTTGCCGGCCCCGTTCGGTCCGAGCAGGCCGACGACCTCGCCGTTGGACACGTCCAGCGACAGCTCGCGCACCACCTGGCGCGACCTGTAGCTCTTGACGAGGCCACTGGCCTTGAGTGCGGTCATGGCTGCTGGTCGGACTTCGGTCTGTTGGGCTCCGGCCTGTCGGATTGCGGCTTGTTGGGTTGCGGCTTGCCCGGCGCGGAATCGCCGCGCGGC
>VBNY01000494.1 GCA_005877705.1 Gammaproteobacteria bacterium | reverse complement strand
CCGTTCCAGGGCATGAACGCGACCAGCAGGTTCTGCCCCAGCGCGAGCTCGCCGAGGTGCGTGGACGGGCCGTCGGCTAACACGTCACCGCGCGCGATGACGTCGCCGGCGTTTACCAGCGGACGTTGGTTGATGCAGGTGTTCTGGTTGGAGCGCGTGTACTTCGTGAGGTTGTAGATGTCCACTCCGGGCTCCCCGGCGGTGGTCTCCTCGTCGTTCACGCGCACCACGATACGTGAGGCATCGACGGAGTCCACGCCGCCGCCGCGCTTGGCGACGACCGTGACGCCCGAGTCGATCGCGACGGGGCGTTCCATCCCGGTGCCGACCAGCGGCGTTTCCGAGCGCAGCGTCGGCACCGCCTGGCGCTGCATGTTCGAGCCCATGAGAGCGCGGTTCGCATCGTCATGCTCGAGGAACGGAATGAGCGATGCCGCCACCGAGACGATCTGCTTCGGGCTCACGTCCATGTAGTTGATGCGCTCGCGTGGCATCAGGGTGAACTCGTTCTGGAAGCGGCACGAGACCAGCTCATCCACCAGCTCGCCCTTGGGTCCGAGCACGGCGTTCGCCTGCGCGATCGCGAACTCGCCCTCCTCGATGGCCGAGAGGTAATCGATCCGGTCGGTCACGCGGCCGCTGTCCACGCGCCGGTACGGCGTCTCGAGGAAACCATACTGGTTGGTGCGCGCGTAGACCGACAGCGAGTTGATGAGGCCGATGTTCGGGCCTTCAGGGGTCTCGATCGGGCACACGCGGCCGTAATGCGTCGGGTGCACGTCGCGCACCTCGAACCCGGCCCGCTCGCGCGTCAGGCCCCCCGGCCCCAGGGCCGAGACGCGCCGCTTGTGCGTCACCTCCGACAGCGGATTGTTCTGGTCCATGAACTGCGACAGCTGCGAGGATCCGAAGAACTCCTTCACGGCCGCGGCCACCGGCTTCGCGTTGATCATCTCCTGCGGCATCAGCGGCTCGGTCTCGGCGATCGTCAGGCGCTCCTTGACGGCCCGCTCGACGCGCACCAGCCCTACGCGGAAGGCGTTTTCCGCCATTTCGCCGACGCTGCGCACGCGCCGGTTGCCGAGGTGGTCGATGTCGTCCACCTGGCCGTTGCCGTTGCGGATGTCGATCAGCACCTTGAGCACATCGATGATGTCCGAGGAGGCGCCGAACTGACCCACCAGGCGCTTGGAGTTCTCGTCCGTGCGGCCGCTGAAGTACTTGTGGTCATAGAGAATGCCGGTTCCCGTGATCTCCTTGCGGCCGACGCGCCGGTTGAACTTCATGCGCCCGACCGCCGACAGGTCGTAGCGCTCAGGATTGAAGAACGACCAGGGCCTCGAGGCGCGTCTTGGTCGGATCGATCCGCAGGGTGTCGGAAATGTACGGACCGCGATCGAGATCGTTGACGTACAAGGTGTTGACCTCGGCGATGCCCGCCTCGATCAGCTTCTCGACGGAGGCCGCCGTCAGCACCTCGTTCGCCTTGGCAAGAATCTCGCCGGTGTCGGTGTTCACGACATCGTGCGCGAGGACCTTTCCATACACGTATTCACGCGGCACGCGCAGGCGGGTGACCTTGGCGTCCTCGAGCTGCCGCACGTGGCGCGCCGTGATGCGCCGGCCCTCTTCGACAACGACCTGATCGCCGATGCGGATCTCGAAGGTCGCGGTCTCGCCGCGCAGGCGCTGCGGCACCAGCTGCAGTGCGACCTCGTCGCGGCTGATGTAGAAAGTGTTGGTATCGAAGAACGTGCCGAGGATCTCCGCCTCGTTCATGCCGAGCGCGCGCAGGATGATGGTCACCGGCAGCTTGCGCCGGCGGTCGATGCGCGCGAACACGCAGTCCTTCGGATCGAACTCGAAGTCGAGCCACGAGCCGCGGTAGGGAATGATGCGCGCGGAGAACAGCAGCTTGCCGGAGGAATGCGTCTTGCCGCGGTCGTGATCGAAGAACACGCCCGGGGAGCGATGCAGCTGGGAGACGATGACGCGCTCGGTGCCGTTGATGATGAAGGTGCCGTTGTCGGTCATGAGCGGCAGCTCGCCGAGGTACACCTCCTGCTCGCGCACGTCCTTGACCGGCTTCTTGGCGCCCGCGGCCTCCTTGTCGAGCACGACGAGGCGCACCTTGACGCGCAGCGGCGCTGCGTAGGTGAGCCCTCGCAGCTGGCACTCTTTGACGTCGAATCCCGGCTCGCCTAGCCGGTAGCTGACGTACTCGAGCGAAGCGTTCCCGGAATAGCTCGAGATCGGGAACACGCTGCGGAAGGCGGCGTGCAGTCCGATGCTGTCGCGCGCGTCCTCCGGCTTGTCCGCCTGCAGGAACGAGCGATAGGAGTCGAGCTGAATGGCCAGCAGGTAGGGCGTATCGAGAATGCTCGCCTGCTTGCCGAAATTCTTGCGGATGCGCTTCTTCTCGGTGAAGGAATAAGCCATCGAGTGTTCACCTCTAAGTCTATTGGCTGAAACGGCCTGCGGCCGTTTCAGCAGCCAACCTGCCAGCTGTTGCGAGCTCGCGGGCAAAGGGCGTGGCCTTTGCCCGCTTCACGGCAGGCCGGTTGCACAATGCAAAATAACCCCTCGCTGCCCGCGGCTGCACCCGGTCCTCGAGGGCAGGACCGCGGCTAAGGCCGCAGGCAGGCGAGGGGATCGGCGCATGGAGGCTTATTTGACCTCCACCTTCGCGCCGGCGTCCTCGAGCTTCTTCTTCATTGTTTCCGAATCGGCCTTGGACACGGCTTCCTTCACGGTCGAGGGCACGCCCTCGACGAGGTCCTTCGCTTCCTTAAGTCCCAGGCCGGTGATCTCGCGGATCACCTTGATCACGGTCACCTT
>VBNY01000269.1 GCA_005877705.1 Gammaproteobacteria bacterium | reverse complement strand
TCCTTTTGAAGCGCGAGTAAAATGAACTTCTGATCAAGACTTTGTGGAGAACCCAGCCGTGCGTCTCAAGATGCTTCGCGCGCTACCCGTCGTGCTGGCGCTCTCGGCCAGTGCCTCAACGCTCGCCGACTCGCAGGTCGCCAAGGGCGACGCCGCTGCCCTGCGCTCACCGACGCTGACACCCCAGCAGAGCGGCACTCTCAATCGGCTGCAGGCGGTGAGCCCGGTAAACTCACGCGTGGTGTGGGCCAGCGGCGTGGGCGGCACCTACGTCATCACCACCGATGGTGGCGAAACCTGGCGGGCTGGCGTGGTTGCGGGGGCCGAACAACTCCAGTTCCGCGATGTGCAGGGGGTGAGCGCATCGGTCGCCTATCTCTTGTCCGCCGGCGCCGGCCCGAATTCCCGCATCTACAAGACCGAGGATGGCGGAGCGTCCTGGTCGTTGCAATTCCAAAACTTAGACCCGGACGCATTTTATGACTGCTTCGCGTTCTGGAACGCGCGCCGCGGTATCGCGATGAGCGACGCCGTCAATGGCCGGTTTCCCGTGATCCAGACGACGGACGGGACGACCTGGACGGATATCGGGGAGCGGTTGCCGGCGGCCCAAGTCGGAGAAGCGGCGTTCGCCGCGAGCGGCACGTGCGTTGCGACTCAAGGGAAGAGTCGGGCTTGGATCGGCACCGGCGGCGCGGCGAAGGCCAGAATCCTCGCGACGACTAACGGCGGCCGCACGTGGGCCCCTTATGGCACACCCATCGTCCAGGGAACAGCGAGCTCCGGCGTGTTCAGCGTCGATTTCCGCGACGCATTGCACGGCATCCTCGGCGCTGGCGAGCTGGCGGCGCCCACCGCATTCGCCGACACCGTCGCCCGTTCGAGCGACGGCGGCAAGACGTGGCAGCTTACGAGCCGCCCTCCAGTCCCGGGCGCAATTTACGGCCTGAGCTATGTGCGCGAACGCTCCGCAGAGGGCGAGGCTGAAGAGGAGGCGAGCGCCACGCGGGCCGTCGTGGTCACCGGGCCCGGCGGCGCGGCCTGGTCACCCGACGAAGGGGATACGTGGGTCAGCCTGTCGGGGCTCGCGAACTACTGGGCTGTGGCGTTCGCAAGTCCGCACGCGGGTTGGCTGGTCGGGACGCAGGGGCGGATTGTAAAAATCAGCTTTTGAATAGCGGGGATCACGGGCATGGTAAGCAGCGCTCGGGCGCGAGCCGGCCGTGCTGCGGCGAGTCGAGCCGGTTTAAGGAGACGAGGATGCTGTTCCGCGCAGATTGGTATGCGCCGCTCGCCGCCGCGGGTGCGCTTTTCTGGAGTCTCAGTGCAATCGCCGATGCTGCCGAGGCGGCTCCCGCTGCGCCCGCGCCTACCTGCGATGTCCAGGAGTACCGGCAGTTCGACTTCTGGATCGGGAAGTGGAGCGTGACCGAGCGCGGACGGCCGGCGGGCCAGAATATGATCGAGCCGGACCTGAAGCACTGCGCGCTGTTCGAATCCTGGAGCTCCGTCGACGGCAGCCGCGGCAGGAGCATCAGCTTCTACGACCGCAATACGCGCCGATGGCACCAGACCTGGATCGACGACCGCGGCGGAGCGCTCGAGCTCGATGGGGGCGTGGTAGGCGGGAGCATGGTCCTCGAGGGCGATCGCCCGAACCCGAAGGCCGGCAAATCCGTTCGTCAGCGGATTACCTGGACGCCGCAGCCGGACGGGTCTGTCCGCCAGCACTGGCAGGTGATGAATGCGGCGCAGTCGACCTGGGAGACCGTCTTCGACGGCCTCTATAAGCGCGCCCGCACGTAACCCTGTGAGACCAATGGTCGCATGGCCTATTTGTACAAGACCATCGCCTCGCCGGTTGGCAAGCTGAAGCTCGTCGCGAGCGACAATGGGCTGGCCGCGATTCTTTGGCAAGACGATGATCCGAGGCGTGTGCGGCTGGGCGAGCTCGTGGAGGATCCGCAACATCCGATCCTTCTGCAGGCGCAGCGGCAGCTGCGCGAATATTTCGCCGGCCACCGCACCACCTTCACCATCCAACTGGACATGGCGGGCACCGAGTTCCAGAAGAAAGTCTGGCAAGCCTTGCTCGCGATTCCGTTCGGTGAGACGCGTAGCTATGCCGACATCGCCAGACAGCTTGGCAATCCTAGAGCGACCCGCGCCGTGGGAGCCGCCAACGGCAGGAATCCTGTTTCGATCATCACTCCGTGTCATCGAGCGATTGGCTCGGATGGGTCGCTGACGGGCTTTGCAGGCGGACTGGATGCGAAGCGATATCTGCTGAGACTGGAAGGCAAGCGCGAGCGGGCCGCAGCTTGAGGCCGGATTTGATACATGAACCGGGTAACCCACGTTTACAGTATTTTCGAGACGGCGGGCGGCTATTGCGGTATCGCATGGAACGATATCGGCATTACGCGGCTCCAGTTGCCGGGTCGAAACGCTGAAGAGGTCAAACGACGTTTGCTTCGGCGACTGCCTGACGCGAAAGCGGGCACGCCCACGACAGAGGTGACGGAAGTCGTCACCGCCGTGAAACGATACTTCGCAGGCGAGAAGATCGATTTTTCAAACGTGCGCCTTGACCTCGACGAGCAGGCAGAGTTCTTCAAGCAGATCTACACCGAGACGCGGCGTGTCGGTTGGGGTAACACCACGACCTACGGCGCGTTGACGAAGCAACTCGGTGCCGGCCCGGAAGCGGCGCGCGACGTCGGGCAGGCCATGGCCAGGAACCCGGTGCCACTGATTATCCCGTGCCATCGCGTCCTGGCTGCTGGCGGCAAGCTAGGTGGATTTTCCGCGCCTGGCGGCGCCGCCACGAAGGTCCGCATGCTCGAACTCGAGGGTGTTCGTGTCGGGGCTTTGGAGCCAGCGCAGCACTCGCTCGGACTGTAACCCGATTTGGCAGCGGCCGCCGACTTCTATTGCATCAGATACATGCCCCTGGCCGTTCCGAAGGTCATTTCCAGCATTCCGTTGCCATTGAGACTGCACAGAGCGAAAGCGGTAGTTCCGACCGGCCGAGAAGGGGTTCATGCCGTGAACAATAGTCATTCAGGTCGAGAATGACGACGGGAAGACGTCGAGTGAATTCACGCTGCTTGAGCTCTATCGTAGCAAGGAGTAGCAGCCCATCCTGAGGTTTGCCACGGGCTTCTAGGGGAAGGAACTCGCTCGATATCCTTGGGAATCCCGCTGCGGTGACCTACGTCGTTAGTACAGAAGCCGGCAATGATTTCCGCGAATGGCTTGAGGATTGCCGTAATCGCCGCTCGCTTCAACGCCGTGTCCGATCTGTGCGGGACAGATAGCCGATGAAGTCGGATTGACGGCCGTAGCAGCCCCGCCGCGACATGCCTGTTGGCCACCAATCCAACCGAAATCCCTTCGACTTTGCGATTACGCCGGATACGTACATATAAGACCTACTGATGGCCCACGGGACTCAACGCGTAGGCTTCAAAAAACCCCGCAAATGCGAAAGTGCTGTGTGTCAAAAATAGCGATATGCAGTGGCTACTTGAAGGCGATATTCGCGCTCGCGTTGCCCGCAACCGCAAGCTTTGCAAACACGATTCAGGTTCCTGCACAGCAAGCCACCATTCAGGCGGCGATCAATGGCGCGGTGAACGGCGATACCATCACAGTTGCGCCCGGAACTTACCACGAGAATCTCGACTTCAAGGGCAAGGCGATCAAGCTCATCGGCACCAACGGAGCGGGCTCAACAATCATCGACGGTGGGACGAGCAATTACGTCATCACCTTTCAGACAAGCGAGACCACGGCGAGCGTGGTTTCCGGCTTTACCATACAAAATGGCGTGGGCTCATTCGCCAACTCAGTGTACGCACTCGGCTCGTCGCCGACTCTTGAAGACAATGTTTTTCTCGGTAGCGCGGGGGTGAGCATCTACGGTTTCAGTTCGTCTATGGTGCTGCAAAGAAATCTGTTCGCCGGCTGGACCTGCCCCGGTGGCCCGGAAATTGCCATTGTTGCGTTTGTGAACAGCTCCTCACCGAGCATCAAGGACAATGTGTTTGCCAACAACCATTGCCCCGCACTCGATATGACCCTGCCGACCGGCAATGCGCCCGATGTCGCTAACAACACCATCGTCAACAACGACGTTGGAATCCAAGTCGACGCCCGCGTCAACGCGAGTCTTCAGCTGTATCGCAATAATCTGATTTACGGCAATGGCGTCGGCTTTATGGTAAACAACGGCCAGCCGGGAAACTACGCGACCCTGCAAAACAATCTCGTCTACGGCAACACCACTAATTATCAGGGTTTTCCCGATCCGACGGGCACCAACGGCAACATTTCGGCGGACCCGATGCTTGGTGGTCTTTCGGTGCCCGATTATCACCCGGACGCCGGCTCCCCAGCGATAGACGCGGGCTTGAACGCTGCGGTCGGCGCTGGCGAAACGGATTTCTACGGCGCGCAGCGAATACGCGTCGGAACTTCTGGCAGCTCGATCGTGGACATCGGGGCGGTCGAATACGTCGCCGCGCAGCCCACCGTTTCACTATCGATCTCGGCAAGCTCGATTCTGCTCGGAGCCAGCGTCACGATCACCTGGTCTTCCACCAACGCGTCAACTTGCGTAGCCGGCGGCGCATGGTCCGGAACGCTCGCACTCAGCGGGTCGCAATCTATCACGCCACCGGCGGGCATGCTGACGTACAAAGTCACCTGCACCAACGGGGGCGCGTCCCGCGCCCAGTCGGCTGCCCTGACCGTTTACCCACCACCGACTGTGAGCATTGCCGCTTCGCCGAGCACCGTGATTTCGGGTCAGGTCTCGACGCTCACATGGTCGACTACCAACGCAACTACCTGTACGAAAGCGGGCGCCTGGTCCGGTTCGGCCCCAACGATCGGCAGTCTGGTGGTAGGCCCTACGAATGCTGGGACTTACACGTACAGCCTGAGCTGCACCGGACCCGATGGGACCACGATCGGGTCCGCCACTCTCACCGTCATCCCGCTGCCCCAGATCACATTGACTTTCACCCCATCCAGCATCCCGGTGGGTGGCACATCAACGATGACGTGGACGTCCTCCAATACCACATCTTGTGTCGCCTCAGGGTCGTGGTCCGGAGCGGAGCCCACCAGCGGCTCGCAGACCATCGGTCCGTTCCCAGCGGGACTGTATTTGTATGGGCTGACATGCACCGGTCCGGGCGGCAGCACGTCCAACACGCAAGGCATTACTGTCTTCGTGCCGCCGACAGCGACCATCACCGTCACGCCGTCGAGCGTGCCGAGCGGCACCGCCGTCAGCTTGACGTGGTCATCGACAAATGCGAGTAGTTGCCAGGCGTCGGGAGCATGGAGCGGACCGATCAGTGTCTCGGGGAACGCAAGCTTTACCCCGACCGCCTCGGGGTCTTTCACCTACGGCATCACTTGCATGGGACCGAGCGGCGGCACCGTCAGCGCGAATGCAAACCTGATGGTATACGGCCAACCAGCCGCGAGCCTTACGCTCAGCGCGCCCACTATCATCGCAGGAGGTACGGCCACCCTGACGTGGACGTCCTCCCAGACTACGAGCTGTATCGCATCGGGCGCTTGGACCGGCGCCCTCGAGGTTTCCGGAACTCGAAGCATCACGCAATCGACGCCCGGCAGTTATACATACAACCTCACGTGCACCAATCCCGTAGGATCCGTCGAAACTTCGGCGAAGCTGACCGTCAACGCTCCCGCATCGAGCGGAGGCGGCGCTTTCGGATTACTCGACCTATCGTTGCTAGCCATATTCGCGTCGTTGCGACGGCGCGTT
>VBNY01000268.1 GCA_005877705.1 Gammaproteobacteria bacterium | reverse complement strand
AAGTCCTCGTGGCCGGGCGTGTCGAGCAGGTTCACGATGCACTCGGAGTACGGAAACTGCATGACCGATGAGGTCACGGAGATGCCGCGCTCCTGCTCGAGCCGCATCCAGTCGGAGGTGGCGTGGCGCGCGGCTTTGCGGCCCTTGACGGTGCCGGCCATCTGGATCGCTCCCCCGAACAGCAGCAGCTTCTCCGTCAGCGTGGTCTTGCCGGCATCGGGGTGGGAGATGATCGCGAACGTGCGGCGTCGCTTTATTTCTTCCGACATTGCATCCACGGACGCTCAGCTGCTGCGCGCGCGCCGGCCCCGCAACGTGAGCTTCAACACGGCAGCATCTTCCCGGCCGCCGAGCGCCTGGTAGTAGCCGCGGCGCATGCCCACCTGCTCGAAGCCGAGGGACAGGTACAGGCGGATCGCCGCGGTATTGGACGGCCGCACTTCCAGGAACGCTTCGCTCATGCCGGCGGCCGTACCTCGCTCGATGAGAAGCTCCAGCAGGCGCCTGCCGATGCCGCGGCAGCGGAACGCCTCGCCGATGCACACATTCAGGATGTGGGCCTCGCCTGCCCCGACACTCATGACCCCGTAGCCGATCACCTGCTTGCCAAGCGTCACCACCCGGCAGATGTAGCCCACCCGCAGGCAGTCCCGGAAGATGC
Source organism: Gammaproteobacteria bacterium (assembly GCA_005877705.1). Lineage (GTDB taxonomy): Bacteria > Pseudomonadota > Gammaproteobacteria > Steroidobacterales > Steroidobacteraceae > 13-2-20CM-66-19. The sequence continues at coordinate 4,913 of VBNY01000268.1, read as the reverse complement.
CCTCGCTCCAGGGGAACTGGTACGAGGCCCGCTCCATGGTGACCACCTCGGCGATGTCGGGATCGACCATCGGCCGGATGTGAGCCTCGGGGGCAGACTCGAGCAGCTCAGGAGCGGTCGCCATCAGTCGGTATGCCTTGCGTCAGTTGCCGGAACACGCGGCGCGCAAACTTCAGGTCCTCCCACACCTTGCGCTTGTCAGCAGGGTTACGCAGGAGGTATGCAGGATGATACGTCACCACAAGCGGCGTATTCAGCTCGCCAAAGTGGTGCACCTTGCCGCGCAGCCGCCCCAGCGCGAGGTCCGTGCTCAGCAGGTTCTGAGCCGCGATGCGCCCCACCGCAAGCATGAGCCGGGGCTTGAGGAGTTCGATCTGCCGCAGCAGGTACGGCAGGCAGGCGGCCACCTCCTCCGGCTTGGGATCCCGGTTGCCCGGCGGCCGGCTCTTGAGCACATTGGCGATGTAGACGTTGCTCGTGCGGCTGAGGCCGATGGCGCGCAGCATCGCATCCAGGAGCTGGCCGGCGCGGCCGACGAAAGGCTCGCCCTTGCGGTCCTCCTCCGCCCCCGGGGCTTCGCCGATCACCAGCCAATCGGCCTGTTGGTAGCCCACACCGAAGACGCCCTGAGTCCGCGTGGCGTGCAGGGCGCATCGGGTGCAGCCAATGACCTCCGAGCGCAGCGCCCCCCACCTGGCGGCCAGGTCGCCCGACACTGGCTCAGGGCTCGCGGAGGCCCTCTGCGCACCCGCCCGTGGCGCCGACCCGGTTGCCGCCGGGGCGTCAGCCGCCGGCAGCACCCTGACATTGCCCGGCCGCGGCACCCAGACGTCGATGCCGATCGCCTCCAGGTACCGGTTGCGTCTGCGCGCGTCCATCAGCTCGAGCCAGCCGTTGGCGCACCGCGCAGTGCGCGCCGGATGCGGCGTCCTGCCCACAGCACTGGGGCCGAGACCGCATAGGTGGCGAACATGGAAAGCAACATGGTGGGCGGATCGACCGCAATCAGCACGAAGAACAACGGCACGAGCAGCATGTAGACGAATTTGATGCGGCGATCGAGGTCGAACTGCTTGAAGCTCGGGTAGCTGAAGCGGCTCACCATCAGCGCCCCGGCGCTCGCGGTCACGAGGAACGCCGCGATCAGGCCCGCGAGCCCGGGCTCGCGCCATTCGCTCGAGAACCACACGAACGCCGCCACGATCGCAGCGGCCGACGGACTCGGGAGCCCTTCGAAATAGCGCTTGTCCGCGCCCGCCGCACGTGCGTTGAATCTCGCCAGCCGCAGCGCCGCGGCCACCGTGTAGAAGAAGCACGCGAGCCAGCCGAAGCGGCCCCAGTAATGGCCGAACTCGGCAATGCGCACCACGCCCCACTGATACGCGACAATCGCCGGCGCCAGCCCGAACGCAACCATGTCGGCGAGACTGTCGTACTCCTTGCCGAAGGCGCTTTCGGTGTGTGTGGCGCGCGCAATGCGCCCGTCGAGCGTGTCGAAAATCATGGCCACGAACACGGCCATCCCCGCGGGAGCGAAGTGCTTGTCGATCGCCGCGACGATCGCGTAGAAGCCCGAGAACAGACAACCCGTCGTCAGCAGGTTGGGCAGGAGGTAGATGCCCTTGCGGCGCGGCTTGAGGTCTTGCAGGGTCTGGTCGGTTGACATCGGGGCGGCATCTTATCAGGTGGTTTAAGATGCCAGCCCCGTTTTGCCTCGAGGATGTAAGCGCGCACGATGAGGCTCTCGCAATACCCGATCAACACGCTGAAGGAAACCCCGGCTGAAGCGGAGGTGCTCAGCCACCAGCTCATGCTGCGGTCCGGGCTCATTCGGCGCCTCGCCGCGGGGCTCTACAGCTGGCTGCCGATGGGCCTGCGCACGCTGCAGAAGGTGGAGCGCATCATCCGCGAGGAGATGAACCGCGCGGGAGCGTTGGAGCTGGTCATGCCGGTCATCCAGCCCGCCGAGCTGTGGCAGGAGTCCAGGCGCTGGTCCGAATACGGGCCGGAGCTGCTGCGCATCAAGGACCGGCACCAGCGCGACTTCGTCGCCGGCCCCACGCATGAAGAAGTCATCACGGACATCGCGCGCCGCGACCTCAAGAGCTATCGGCAGCTGCCGGTGAATTTCTACCAGATCCAGACGAAGTTCCGGGACGAGGTGCGGCCGCGTTTCGGGGTCATGCGGGCGCGCGAATTCATTATGAAGGACGCGTACTCATTCCACGTCGATGAGGCCTCGCTACGGGAGGGGTACCGCGCGATGTACGACGCCTACACGCGCATCTTCACCCGCACGGGGCTGACATTCCGCGCGGTGCGCGCCGACTCTGGAGCCATCGGCGGGGATGTCTCGCAAGAGTTCCACGTGCTGGCCGCCTCGGGCGAAGACGCGATTGCATTCTCGGATGGGGATGACTATGCGGCGAACCTCGAGGCCGCCGCCGCGCTGCCGCCATCGGAGCCGCGACGCGCGCCGCAGCAGCCGCTCAACAAGGTTGCAACTCCGGGTGCGCGCACCATCGAGGAGCTGGCGCGCTTCTTGAAGATCGAGCCGGCCCGCTGCGTGAAGACGCTGATCGTCGAAGGGACCGAGGACACCGTGGTCGCGCTCGTCGTGCGGGGCGATCACGAGCTCAACGCCGTCAAGGCTCAAAAGCTTCCCGGGGTCGCGAACCCGCTGCGCATGGCCAGCGCGGAGCGCGTCGTGAAGGCGACCGGCACCGAGCCGGGCTACGTCGGCCTCGTGGGACTGCGTTGCCGTGTGTATGCGGATCACAGCGCGTTCGCGCTCGCCGACTTTGTCTGCGGCGCCAACGAGAAGGACATGCACCTCACGGGCGTGAACTGGGACCGGGACGTTACCGGCGCCGTCGCGGCGGATATCCGCAACGCGCTCGAGGGCGACCCGAGCCCCTCGGGCCGCGGCCACCTGAAGATCGCCCGCGGCATCGAGGTGGGCCATATCTTCCAGCTGGGGCGCAAGTACAGCGAGCCGATGAAGGCCGTGGTGCTCGATGAGGCCGGCCACGAAGTGCCGCTGTACATGGGTTGCTACGGGATCGGTGTGACGCGCATCGTGGCGGCCGCAATCGAGCAGAATCACGATGAACGCGGCATCATCTGGCCGGAGCCGATCGCTCCTTTCCAGGTGGTGCTCGTAGCGCTGCAGCTGCAGAAGTCCACCCGTGTCCGTGAAGTCGCCGAACGCCTGTACGCCGAGCTCGCCGCCGCCGGGATCGAAGTCCTGTACGACGACCGCGACGCGCGTCCGGGAGTCAAGTTTGCCGATGCAGAGCTGCTGGGCATCCCGCATCGGCTGGTGGTGGCGGAGCGCGGCCTCGATGCGGGCAAGCTCGAATACCGCCACCGGCGTGATGCGCAAAGCACGGAGTTTCCCGCAGACGATGCGCTCGCGTTCATCCGCTCGCGCTTCGCTCCCTGAAGCGCTGCCAGCACTGCTGGCGCTGCTGGGCGCCGCACTGGCCGGCGTCGCGCACGCCGACCAGCAGCGGGACCCGGAGCTCAAGGCCGTCGTGGGGAAAGCGATCACGCAGGCCGAGTGCTTCGCGGACCACTACGACTCCGCCGTCTGGTACACGCTGATGGAACCCAGGCTGAGGGCTCGCGTCAAGGAGAGGAACGAGCGGCTCGACATTCTCAAGGAGGTGTACTGCGAGACGCACCGACGTGGTGAGTCCCGCCTGCCGCCCGGACTCGTCATGGCGGTCATCGATGTCGAAAGCCGCTTCGACCGTTGGGCCGTCTCCGCAACCGGGGCGGTCGGGTTGATGCAGGTGATGCCGTACTGGCCCGAGCAGCTCGGCATGCGCCGCTATGAGCTGGTGCGCATCGCGCCCAACATCCGCATGGGCTGCGCGATTCTGCGCTTCTATCTGCAGCACGAGCGCAACGACGTGCGTAAGGCACTCGCCCGCTACAACGGCAGCATCGGCAGGCGCGACTATCCCGACAAAGTGATCTACCAGTGGTCGCACTGGAACGGCGCGGATGACCTCGGCTTCGCCGCCCAGACCGAGCAGCACGCACGGTAGCGCGCGGCCGTCCAGGGCTAGCGCCGTAGCCGACTTTCAGCCATTCAGATCAGCGCGGCGCCGGCAACATGCGCGCGACGCCTTCGCGGCGTGAGTCGGCGGCGCCCTCGTAGCTGCCGTCTGGATGGCGCAGGACGCCGTGCAATCCAGAGTTCTCCGCGCGGCCCAACTTCAATTCAATGCCGCGCTCGCGCAGCCCGGCCAGCACGTCGGAACCCAACCGCTCGAACCGCTCGAGCTCGCCGCTGAAGTCCTCGCCCCTGGCGATCAGGTTCGGCAGCTCGATCGCCGCCTTCATCGGCAGTTTCCAGGCAAGCACGCCGACTGCGGTCTTGGCGTTGTAGGCGAGGATGGCCGAGCCGCCGGCCGAGCCGAGCGCGGCCACGAAGTACCCGTCGTGGTCGAGCACGATGAGGGGTGACATGGACGAGCGCGGGCGCTTGCCGCCGTGAACCGAGTTGGCGACCGGGCCGCTGTCGTCCGCCGGCACGAACGAGAAATCGGTGAGCTGATTGTTGAGCACGAAGCCCTCGACCGTGCGCCCGGAGCCGAAGATCGATTCGATGGTGGTGGTCATGGATACGACATTGCCCTGCGCATCCACGATCACGAAGTGGCTGGTTCCCGCGGACTCGGCGGTCGCGTCCCGTCCGCGCGGCGCGGCGAGGTCGCCGGGGAGCGGCGCGGCGCCCGCGCGCTGGCCGATCAGCTGGGCACGCAGCCGCACGTAGGCGGGGTCGAGCATGCGATCGACCGGCACGGGCACGAAGCGCGGATCCGCGACGTAGCGGTCACGGTCGGCGTACATGAGACGGCTCGCCTGCGCGAACAGGAACCAGGCCTGAGGATCGCTCGGGC
>VBNY01000267.1 GCA_005877705.1 Gammaproteobacteria bacterium | reverse complement strand
TACGGCGGATCCCCGAGCCGCGCTCATGCGCGCCAGCCGCTCACCCAGCCAGCACAGGAGCGCCGCCCCGGTAAGACCGATCCACAGCAGAAAGAGCGAGGTGCGCGCAAGATCCGCCCAGAAATCGAGGCCGGCACCCTGACGCGCGAGCGCCAGCACGATCGCCGTGAGCTCGACGATGAGGACTATCCCCAAGGCCGCGCGTGAAGTGCAGAAATCCGGGAGGTAAAACGAGTTTTCGGCGCCGCTCTTGGCGTCGGCGTTCATGCTCGGGGGGCTTTCCCCGCGGGCTCGAACAGCTCCGCCTTCAGGCGGAAGGTCGCGGAGACGTCCTCGTCACCGTAGCCACGGGCAATGAGCTCTGCGTACTCATCCAACATCCGCTCCACCACCGGCAGCGTGACCCCGAAGCGCGCGGCCATGTCCCGGCAGATGGTCAGATCCTTGGCGTGCAGCCGCACCCGGAACCCCGGGGGGAAGGTGCCGCGCGCCATGTTCGGCGCGCGATGCACGAAGTACCAGCTCGAGCCCGCGCCCTTGCCCAGGGTATCGATCAGCTTGTCGAGCGGCAGACCTTGCGCACGCGCGAACGCCATCGCCTCCGCCACCGCCTCGACGATCCCGGCCACCATGATCTGGTTGGTGGCCTTGGCCGCCTGCCCGCTGCCGGTTGGCCCGAAGTGGGTGACGGTCTTGCCGAGGGCTTCCAGGACGGGCTTCGCACGCTCGAACGCTTGGCTGGCGCCCCCGGCCATGATGGCAAGGGTTGCGTCCCGCGCACCCTCGACGCCGCCGCTCACGGGGCAATCGAGAAACTCCGCGCCGCCAGGCCGCAGCAGCTCGGCCGCCTTGCGTGCGGTTTCCGCGCCGATGGTCGAGCAGTCAAGCACGAGCGCGCCGGATCGCGCGGTGGGCGCGATTCCCTGCACCACCGCCAGGACATCGTCGTCGTCGGAGACGCACGACACCAGGGCATCGATGCTCGAGGCGAGAGCCGCGAGGGTTGGCGGCGCCTGTACGCTCAATTCGCCCGCGAGCGCCCGAGCCTTCTCGCCCGTGCGGTTCCAGACGGCAGACAGGAAACCCGCGCGATGGAGATTGCGCGCCATGTGAGCGCCCATGGCACCCAGCCCGACAAAGCCCACACGCATCGTTTGGGTCCGGCGTCGAGCGGCCGTGGCGGCCGCGGGCGCCACTATAGAGCGTCAGCCGCGCGCACGGAATCGCTTAACGGGGCTGCTCGCGAATGAGCGGAGTGTCCGCCGAAGCCCAGCTTCGAGCGGTCACTTGGGAGCGCTGCCGCAGAGCTCCTGGACGGCGTTGCGCGCCTGCAGCCGGTAGGCGTCTGCTTCCGCGTCGGACATGTAGTCGCGCTCCCCGTCCTTGGTGGGCTTGAGGATGCGCCGCGCCTGGACGGCCTGCTCATAGCGCTCCCTGGCCTGCTTGCATTGCTGCTCGCGGGCCTTGGTGACGTCCTGCTTCACGGCCTGGGCGGTGGCTTGCTGCGCAAGCTGGGCCGAGACCCGTTGGCCGGCTCCCGCGACCTTGCTCTGCTCGGAGACCCGCGGGGCGGCCTCGGCCTCGGAGGCGCTGGGATGGGGCTTGTTCGTCTTGATCAGCACCGACCCAGGCACCCAGCGATCGCTGTAATGCACCTCCCCTTGCTCATCCACCCAGCGAAAGACATCAGCACGAGCGATGCCGACGGCTCCGGCGAATATCAGGATGGTAAGGGCTACGAGTCGCGACATAAGAAAGACCTCCCCGCCTCGGCAGTATCGCCCGCTGACCCTGCCCGGCCCTTTGAACTCCGTCACATCACGGCGGCGCCGGACCGGTGCCGGTGTCACTATACAAAAATAAGGAGGCCCCCCGAAACTGGCTGGCCTGCGCAGCCAGCAACTATAAGCGGCCCTGTAAGGGGATGCGACCGATCAAAGACGAGCCCCGGTCCGCCAAGTGGCCGACCGGGGCTTTGAGTGCAGTGCAGGCAGAAGCCGGCAGGCGGCCGGGCCCGGAGTTACATGTCGTATGCCCGCTCGCCGTGCGAAGTGATGTCCAGGCCTTCGCGCTCCTCTTCCTCGGTCACGCGCAGTCCGACCACCAGCTTGACGATGTAGAAGGCGATGAACGCGACGACCGCCGTCCAGACGAACACCAGTCCGACCGCCTCCGCCTGGATTTTGAATTGTGCCCAGATTCCCGGGTAGCCCGTCGTGCCTTTGACCCAGTCGGTGACTTGCCCCGGGCCGCCGAGCGAGGGGGCGTTGAAGATCCCGGTCATCAGGGCGCCGAAGGTGCCTCCCAGGGCGTGCACGCCGAACACGTCAAGGGAATCGTCGGCCTTGATCATCTTCTTCAACCCGGTGACACCCCAGAAGCAGACGATGCCGACGCCGATGCCGATCACGAACGCGCCGGGAATCCCGACGTTGCCCGCCGCTGGCGTGATGGCGACCAATCCGGCGACCGCGCCGGAGGCAGCTCCCAGCATCGACGGCTTTCCTTTGATCAGCCACTCCGTGAACATCCATGATAGGACGGCGCACGCCGTGGCGAGGTAGGTGTTCATGAACGCCAGAGCGGCTGAGCCGTTCGCCTCGAGCGCGGAGCCCGCGTTGAAGCCGAACCAGCCGAACCACAGCAGCGAGGCGCCGATCATGGTCATGGTCAGGCTGTGCGGCGCCATCGGCTCCTTGCCGAAGCCGGTGCGTTTGCCCAGCACGATCGCGCCGACGAGGCCTGCCACCCCCGAGTTGATGTGCACGACCGTGCCGCCGGCGAAGTCCAGAGCGCCCCATTGCCAGATGAGGCCCGCCGTGGCGTTCACGGCATCAACCTTGTCGGCCGAGACGTAAGCATCAGGACCCGCCCAGTACCACACCATGTGGGCGACCGGGCAGTAGCTGAACGTGAACCACAGTGTCAGGAACAGCAGCACGCCCGAGAACTTCACCCGCTCCACGATCGAGCCGAGGATGAGGCAGCAGGTGATGGCGGCGAAGGTGGCCTGGAAGCCGACGTACACCAGCTCGTACAGCGGGGTGTTCTTGCTGAACGTCGCGGCCATCGAGAAGTTGCCGGTGGCGGGGTCGAACGTGCCGTTGAGAAACAGCCGGCTGAGACCCCCGATGAACATGTTTCCCTCGGTGAACGCGAGCGAGTAGCCGTAGATGCACCACAGGACCGTGATCAGCGAGAAGCCGACGAATACCTGCATGAGCACCGAGAGCATGTTCTTGGTGCGGACCAGGCCGCCGTAGAACAGCGCCAGCGCCGGCACGGACATCAACAGCACGAGCGCGGTCGAGGTCAGCATCCATGCGGTGTCGCCCTTGTTGGGCACGGGCGCATCAGCCGCCCAGGCAAGCGTGGGTCCTAGCGCCGCGAGTGCGACGCCCGCCACGCGACGGATCATGGGAAAGGTCTTTGGAGCGGTGCGCATGTTTTCTCCCGGACGGTTCTGGCTCTCTTCGGTTCGGCATATCGCCTGATTGGCGCAGCAAACAGCCACCGCCCGCACGGCCCTCAGCGGGCGTAAGCTAGTGAAGCGCGCAGTCAGGGTGCAGATTCCGTGCCACAGCGAATTCCAGTGCAGTTTCCACAGCTTGCGTGCGGATACCGCTGGCCGGCGCACTGTTTTGGCGCCCGCCAAAAGGCGCTCGCCTCAATTCGGGGCAGCTGGGGAGCATAGGAGGTCACGCACGATGGACTCATTCCGCATAGACGAGATCGCACGCCGCCTGCTGGAGAGCCTGCCGCCGGCGTTTCGCAGCATGCAGCAGGATCTCGAGAACAACTTCCGTGCAGTGCTGCGCGCCAGCCTCGGCAAGCTCGATCTGGTCACGCGGGACGAGTTCGACACGCAGTCCCGGGTGCTCGAGCGCACGCGGGCCCGGCTCGAGGAGCTCGAGGCGCGATTGAAGGCGCTGGAGGCCCGGGTACCGGCGGGCACGACCGGCGTTACCTCCGAGCCCGGCTCCGGCGCGCGCTGATCCGCGCACTCCCCGTGGAATTTCGAGCGGCTCGCGCCACAAACACGCACTGCACGGCCGGTCCTGTCGCGCGTAAGGTAGTGAAGCGCGCGCTCAGGACGCACCTCCCGTATTACAGCAAGTTTCAATGCGGTAAATCTCTATGGATACATTCCGGATCGACGAGAAGGCCATGTCGCTCGCCCGGATCGCTTGCCGCGCCCAGATCGGGCTGGACGCCCCCCTCGTACAGGTCGAGGTAAACCTGGGAAGCGGGCTGCCGATGTTCTGCATCGTCGGCCTGCCCGAAATAGTGGTTAAGGAAAGCAAGGAGCGCGTGCGTGCCGCCTTGCTGAACTCCCACTTCGCGTTTCCCGCCGGCCGTATTACGGTGAATCTCGCGCCCGCTGATCTACCGAAAGAAGGTGGCCGTTTCGATCTGCCGATCGCCCTGGGCATCCTGATCGCTTCGCAGCAGGTCAAGCCGTGTGCGCAAGTGTGGGCGGGCGATGCGGCGACTGAATTCTACGGCGAGTTGGGTTTGGGAGGCGAGCTTCGGCCCACACGCGGCCTGTTGCTCGCCGCCGCGCATGCAAGCCGGCATGGCCATGAGCTCATCGTGCCGCGCGCGAGCGCGCACGAAGCCCTGGTGGCGGCGCGCACTACCGTGAGAGCAGCCGATCATCTGCTCGAGGTGTGCGCGCATGTCGAAGGCAAGGAGCCGCTGGTGCCCGTAGCGCCACTGCCGGCGATAACGTCGGCGCTGTTGTCGGAGCGCGGGGTGCAAGGCAGATGCGTATCGAATGGCCATGAGCCGCCAAGGGCGGGAGGCGGCACCGCACTCGATTTATGCGACGTGCGAGGGCAACTTCATGCGAAGCGTGCACTCGTCATCGCCGCCGCCGGCGAACACAGCCTGTTGATGGTCGGGCCTCCAGGGTCGGGAAAGAGCATGCTCGCGCAAAGACTCGCGGGGCTTCTTCCGCCGCTCACGGAGCCCGAGGCGCTGGAAGTTGCCTCGATCGCGTCCGTAAGCGCTTGCGGTTTCAACGCCAGCGAATTCGGTCAGCGGCCCTTCCGAAGTCCGCATCATTCAGCTTCCGCACCCGCGCTCGTCGGCGGAGGCTGCCGCGCGAGACCCGGGGAGATCAGCCTCGCACATCGCGGCGTGCTCTTTCTGGATGAACTTCCGGAATTCAAAAAATATGTGTTGGAAGCGCTGCGCGAGCCGTTGGAGGCCGGTGTCGTGTCGGTTTCAAGAGCCGCACTGCAGACGCAATATCCCGCGGCGTTCCAACTCATTGCCGCCATGAATCCCTGTCCCTGCGGCCGCCAGGGGGACCCTGGCGGGAACTGTAGCTGCACGCCCGCGGAGGTGCAGCGCTACCGTTCCCGAATCTCTGGACCCTTGCTCGATCGTATGGACATGCACGTGGAAGTGCCGCGCGTTGAGGTTGATGAGTTCAACGAGGCGATGGATCGCGGCGAGAGCAGCGCCACAGCGGCGGCCCGAGTCGTCCGGGCGCGGGATATTCAGCTCGCTCGCCAGGGCGCGTGCAACGCCCGCCTCGCCGATGCGCACATCGATCGTGTGTGCGCCCCTGACAAAGAAGGCCGCCGCATTCTCGAACTCTCAATGAAACGTCTCGGATTCACAGCGCGCGCCCGCCAGAGAATTCTGAAGCTCGCGCGCACGATTGCAGATCTGGGCGGGGAAGAGTCGATCACCGCCAGGCACGTCAGTGAAGCGGTGACGCTGCGATATCTGGATCGGGGACCTCGCTAGTGTTATGTGGCGCGTGCTTCCCGCGGCGTTACTGCGCCATCTGGATCATGTGATCGACGGCCTGCTTGACGAGAT
>VBNY01000266.1 GCA_005877705.1 Gammaproteobacteria bacterium | reverse complement strand
AAACGTCCGAGTACTTGCCGGCTTCGGGTGAGCGGAAGAAATGTATCTGCTCACCGACGAGATCGACTATCCACACTTCCGGGATACCGTGGCGAGCATACAGAGGCACTTTGATTTCGCGGTCATAACGCAGGGTCGTCTCGCTCACCTCGATCACCAGTAACGTGTCCTTGGCGGTGGGATGTGCAGTCTTGTAGAAATCACGCCGCCGTTTGCACAACGCGAGATCGGGCTGTGGCTCCGAGGAGCGGCTCAAGCGAATGGGCAACTGCGTGCGCAGTGTCGCCCGAGTGCCAACCGCCTCAGACAACAATTCACCGAGCTGACTCTCGGTACCCGCGTGCCGACTTCCTAGCGGTGGCATGTCGATGATCACTCCATCGATCAGCTCGACGCGCGCCTCCGGCGCCAACAGACCGACTTCCGCCATTCGGTAATATTCGTCGACCGTGATCCGGTGGCACGCTATCCAGTCTTCTTGCATGACGGCGCTCATGGGAATCCTTGAACGTGGCCAGTCTACTCCGAATAGAGCCTTTCATTACACGGCGCGCCCGGGCCTTCGCTCGCGGACAGATTCGCATGGCGCACTCCTCGCGTGTACACCATCAGACTGCGCCTTTCTGTAGAAACTCGCGGGTCATTCATAACGCGCAGCCTCAGACTGGGTTACGCAGAGACGAGTGGTGCATGGGTCGACACGGCAGGTTTCACAGTGGGGCTCACTCGCCGAACTATCCGCGCGAATCGCCACGATGCATCTGCGTGAGATCACGCGCGGCTCTCACCCGCGGTATCGCGGATGGTTAGGGACGCCCCAAAACGCAAGAGGGCGGTGGGTTCGCCACCGCCCTCGTCCTCACCAGATGTTCTAGGTCCGCAGACGTCCCTCGAGCTACGAACTCCGGCATACGCCGGTGATCGCGACGCTCAATTTCTCGGGCCTGCCTCGTGTTGGCGCTGGTCTCCCTTCTTGTCGGGGGCTGCCGAGCTCCCGGAAGCGGCGCCGCTCTGCGTCGCGCTCTCAACCGAGAGCAGCATCCGCGTCCCGCTGTCGAGGTGGACGTTACGTCCGGCTGAACTGATGACCGAGCCACTTCCACTCGCACTGCCGGCAGTAGCCTGCTGCAGATTGAGGTCATGGAGTCCGAAGACACCCTGGCTGGAAGAAGCGAACATGCCGCTCGCATTCAAGCCACCCGTGGCACCGGGGGCTGGCGTCAGCGCATCGTGAGTTGCCCCCACGCCCGCGCCAACCGCGCCGGTGGCGCCACCTGCGATGCGGCTCGCACCGCCCATAGCTCCGCCAACACCCGCGACACCGCCGCCGGCCATTCCACCTGCAAGGCCGCGACCGCCGAGACCTCCGCCTGAGGAGGCAGCGCCACTACCCATACCACTCATGCTGCCCATGCTGTCCATGCCTGCGCTGGCCGCGCCTTCCGCGGCGGCGATGGCACGAATCGTGGTGTTGAGCGGTATCTCGTGGCCGTCCTTGAGAACCGCGCGATCAAACGCAATTCCCACAGCCGACTGCGCCTCACCTTTACCCGAAGCCTGCGCCTGGGTGACATGGCCGAGCAGCGTGGCTCCCTTGGGAATCACCACCTGGCCGCCTGACTTCACCGGCTCCGCGCTCCGCGCCTTCACCGGATCGCCGGGTTTGCTCTTGCGCGCATCGACGGAGTTGGAAAGCACCGCGTTCATCGTTGAGCCGGAGTCAATGTTGGCGGTTTTGTCAGCCTTGTCGGGCGTGCCGGTCTTGCCGCCCTTGTCGGGTTTGTCGGCCTTGCGCTGGCTGCTGACGGCGGCTGAGCCGCTGCCGGTGGCCGTCGCCTGCGATTGCATCTGTCCGCCGTCCTTGCGCTCGACCGAGGCGCCGCCTTGGGCAGAGGCGCTCCCCTGTGCCTGGACCGATTGTTGCGCACCGGCCGCATACGGCAAGGCGCAGGCAAGCGAGACAATGAGAACAGTCGACTTCATGAGACCTCCTGACGGTGTATGACGGTCGAGCGAGCCCAACCGTGCGTGTGAAATCGTGGCGGCTGCCGCTTTGCTGTCCCACACCGGCGGCGCCGACGGCGCCCGCGCCGACCTAACGGCTAGCGGTGATCCCCTTCTCCCCGCCCCTGAGCGGGCTTCTCCTCACGCGCCTGCGCGGGCGAGCCTTGCGAATGCGGTGCCGAATGCTCCTCCTGACGACTCGGCGCAGGGGCTCTCTGTGGCGCGGCGGCAGGCGCGGGGGGCGGCGCGGAATAGCTCTGAACCGGTCGGCTCTCGATCGGCCGACTCTGGACGGGCCGGCTCTCTACTGGTCGACTCTCGATCGGCCGACTCTGGACGGGCCGGCTCTCTACTGGTCGACTCTCGACCGGGCGACTCTGGACTGAGCGGCTCTCCACGGGCGGGCTGGAGTAGCTATTGACCTGTGGACGAGATTGCTCCGCGCGGTTGCCCTGCGCCGATGGCGGTCGGTCCTGTTGGGGAGCGCGCTGCTGCGGCGCCGGGGCCGCACGATCCATACGCGAGACACGGTCCTGTGGTACCGGCTGCGTGTTACGTGCGGCGCCGCTCGGTGATGCGCCGCTCGGCGATGGACTGCTCTGTGTCGGAGAGCTGCTTCCCCGCTGCACCGACGGCGGTCGATCATCGCGAAGCGGTCGCTGCTGCGGCGCCGGGGCCGCACGATCCATACGCGAGACACGGTCCTGCGGTACCGGCTGCGTGTTGCGTGCAGCGCCGTTCGGTGATGGGCCGTTCAGCGATGGACTGCTCTGTCCCGGAGAGCCGCCGCCCCGCTGTGCCGACGGCGGACGGTCGTTACGCAACGTCTGTGTTGGCGTCACGCGGTTTTGCAGCGCGCGCTCGCGCTCTGCCATGCTGCTTGGGGCGCCTCCCGATGAGACCGTCGGTGCGGCCTTCTGCGGACCGCGCTGCACCGGAGTGATCGGACCGTTAGCTTCGCGGCCGTGTGCGGCCTGCTGCGGCGGACCCACCAGACGCACGGGAGCCATCGGCGTACTCGGCTGCAAGCGCGCGATCTCCTGCCGAGGCAGTGGGCGGCCACCGTTGGCGCGAATGGCCTCCACTTGTCTCTCGAACGGGGCCGCCGCCGGTGGCGGAGCCGTCCGAGCGACCACCGGCCGATTCAACAGGGCCGCAGGCGGCTGCCGGACACCGCGCCCCGCGCCCGGACCCAGCACGCTCTCGCGACCCGGCACGACGGTCGGCGGTGCGGCAGTCGGCGCGATGTGAGCGAGCTCGCTGTCCGACAAACGCACACGGTGCCCTGCAACGGGCCGCGCGGAAGTGAAGACATTCTGCGGAACGGCCGTCACCGCACCGGGTACCGTGCTGTTGACGTAATGAATGTTGTTGACCTTGTTATTATAGACGTTCGTGATGTATGTGTTGTTGACGATGGTCGTGTTGGTGATGTTCACGTTGCGGACGTAGGTCTCGCTCACGTGATAACCGGGGGCATACACCTCACGCGGGCCCAGCGGGATCCAGCCAACGGCACCGACGCCGCCGACCGACACCGACACGCCGAAATGCGGCCCGCCTACCCATGCCACGAGGGCTGGTGCGTAGACGGGGTGAATGTGGTGCGGCCCCGGCACCCAACACCACGAGTCGCTCCAATACACCCAGCGGCCGTAGTGAAACGGCGCGAAGCCCCACGGCGCATCGTCGACCCAGGTCCAGCCCCAGGGTGAGATCCACACCCAATGTCCGTAGCGATACGGCGCCCAACCCACAGCCACGACCGTCGGCGACCAGACGTAGCCGTAGTCCGGCGTGTACCGCCAGCGCCCGTTGTCATCGAGATCCTGGTAGCCAGCCACGTCCTCGGACACGTAGCGCCGCGATTGCGCCTGCTCGGTGCGGCGGTCGCGCCCCATGGACCAGTCATCGAGTCCATCGGGGGCCCCGAGCGTGCCCGTGTCGGCAGACAGGGTGCTCGTTCCCCTGAACGTGACCATCTGCTGACCGCTTATCGGAACCGACTGCCCGCCACCGGTGGCCTCGGCCCGACCTTCGCTGATCTTCACGACGGTGGCATCACCGGCATCGTTGACCTCGACGCGATACGCGCCGGGCCGCTCCAGCGACAGGGCGATGTTCGGCGTATCGATCTCGTATGTCTGGTTGGCGAGCAACTCCCGCACGTGAACGATGAGGGTTCCGGCGGTGACGCGCATCTGCGCCGCATTGTCGTCGAGGTTCAGGAGCGTGAATCCTGACAGCCGCGCCCGTGTCGAGCTCGGCGCGCGAGTCCTGGTCGGTCCACAATTTGTCGCCGGTGGTAAGCGGGCGGTTCACCACCGCCGCTGCCCAGTCCTGCACTCCCGCAGGCTGCAGTGAGACCGTGCCTTGGGTGTAGCTCAATCGTGCGACCCGCCCGGGCGGGTCTCCCTCGTCCGCCATCGCTACGCCGAGCAGCGGTAATGAGAGCAGCACGAAAACGGCCAGCCGGCTGGTCGCGGTAAAGAGGCGTGTGCTCATACGTTTTCGCTCCACCCTTGAGGAATCCAGATGTCGCAGAATTGCGACGGTCTCCAAGTGAATGCCGTCCCTAAGCGCATAGTCTACGCATAGTCTATAAGTGACCGAGGTCTCGCGGCGTGTGAACTGCTTCCAACTCTTTCGACTAAACGTGTCCCGGAGCGTTCAGATGACGCCGCGGCCGGAAGGTTACGTTGTCGTAATGTCACGATCATCCACTGCTGGCGTAGCTCGCGCCATGCGCGGAACCACCTTGACGGTAGTTATGCGTCCTGCGCACTGAACCGACCGTGAACCGCACAGGCGGCGGGCACTACCGCTCGGCACGCGCTCGATTACTGCGCAGCCAGTGCGTCAGGGCGATCAGGATCGTGGCGGCACCCACCAACTCATGCGTCGTTGAAGCGATGTCGTGCAGAGGCTCGGTCGTGTAGTAGAGGGCGTAGCCACTCACGATGAGCAGTGCAGCCAAGATCGCCAGGGGGATTCCGGAGGGGCGCCGGCGGCGGCTCGTCCAGCGCTCGCTGATGTGTCCGGCAGAAATCGAACCGAGCAGGAACACGCCACCGACCGCAAGCCAGCCGTGCACACGCAGCAGCGTTGGCTCCCAGGGGTTGGGGCCGGGACCGAACTGCGTCTGCTGCGCAAAACCCAGGTGCAGGACGAGCCACAGGCACCCGCTCAGCCACAGCGTCGCGAACGTGACGAAGATCGCCAGGCGCACAGCCGGCAACATCCGGGGTGCCGAGCCGTTACTCATTCGGGCGCAGCGCCACGTCCCAGAGAGCGACGAGCCAGCGCACACCCTGCGTCACGTGCTCGCACGACAAGCTCGCGCCGGCGATGTTCTTGATGTCTGTCCGAAAGCGCACCTGTTCGAGACCCTGGCGGCCCGCGAACTGGCGCCGCCACGCCTCGTTGCGAATCTCCCCGCCGTGGCTCTCCCGATAGGCCAGCACCTCGAGCGTGCCCAGCTTGCCGGCTGCATCGATGGCCGCGGCATAGGTGATGAAATCCTGCCTCCCCACCACCTCATCGACGAACACGTAACCCAACAGATCACTGCCACGCAGCGCTTTCCAGACACGCAATGAGCGATGCGGCGGCTGCGCGCCGGCGAGCGCGGCGACTCTCTGTTTCTGCTCGGGACCCAACGCAAGGATCACCTCGCTGAAGCGGTCCGCTTGCGCAAACAAGGATTTCTGCGCCTGCTCGATCGAGAGGTACTCGGCGGCAATGACAATCTGCACCGGGGCAAGCGCCAGCGCGGCGAGCCCGACTGCGGTGAGTGTCGAGGGGTCTCTACCGGTCATGCGCTTGCCTCCCCGGGGCCTCAGAATTGGTAACCCGCGCCCAGATCGAACCGGTTGCGCGCCTGCGTGTCCTGGAAGTTCAGATAATCGGCCTTGATCACCACGCCGGGCGCGATCATCCAGTTGAGCCCGGCCGTCCAGACTCTGCGGTCGCTGAGTGCAGCCGGAGTCGAGCCGGGCCCGAGATCGGCGTAGCCCGCTGCCGTGTTGAAACGTTCGTGGCGGACGAACGGAGTGAGCGACCAGTTGCCGCGTTCCAGCACGCGACAGGCCGCCTGCAGATACCAGCCGAAGAAGGACTCCGGAATGAGGGATCGATTGCCGAGCAGCGCGAGGTTGATCTGTGCGTAGAGGCCCGCCAGATCCCAGGGCCCGGGCGCCCATCGGAGATGCCCTTCCCAGAGCGTGACGGCGGCGCTGGGCAGCCCGGCCTGGCCCTGCGAAGCCCCGCCGCTGAAGAGCGATGCCCCGATGCGCAGCGCCGGGATACCCGTGTAGTTGAGCGCGCCAAAGCCGGACAGATCCCTGGCGTGAGCGAGTGACAGCTCCTGGTGTACCGAGAACAGCGGCGACTGCTGGCCTGCGGCCGAGGTGGCGTCCCACTTCGACAGATCGAATCCGGTGGTCACGCCGACGTCCCAGCGCAACCCGCCGCTCGTGAGCCCTTGCAACGCGACGCCGCCCTCCCGCCACGTCGAGGGGATGATCGCGGTCTCTACGAAGTTGCGGAACACGCCGTAGTAACGTGTTGGCTCGTGCGACTCATTGAGCGTGCCGCTCGGAATCAGAATGAGTCCGGCTCTCGCATACAGCGAGCCACCGAGCTCATGCTCGATGTAGGCTTGCTCGAGTTCGACTTCTCCCGCGTCCGTGGCGGAGCTCACCGCGTGCTCCAGCTCGAGCTCGCTCACGAACCGTGTGCGCTCATCGAACCGATATCCGGCTCCGAGCACGAAGCGCGCAAGATCTGCCGTGGTCGTTACTGCAGTGGCGGGCAACGCGCTGGCGGATGCCACGCTGGGCAAGGCCGCGGCACCGGGGTTGCCCACATTGGGGAGTACCGAGGCGCGCTGCTGCTTGAGCTCAGCGAGCTCGTGCGTCACCGCCTCGAGCTGCTCGGCAAGTGTCTGCACGCGAGCTTCCAGTTCTTCTTGCGTGGCCGCTGCAGTGAGCGCCGGCGCCAGGCAGATGCTGAGGCCGACGAGAACCGCTGCTGCCCTCTTGATGCGTCGCGCGGCACCGGCACGTGCACGCGAGCTTTCACAGGACATCCGCAGGCTTTGACCCCACACGTTCCCCTCCCCCACATCCAAATACGAATGCGAATGATTCGTAATTGCTATAGCATAGCGGCCTGCGGTCTAATCCGCCACCCGGAAGCCCGAGCGCTGATGGGAGGGGCGTTTGTCGGCTCGTGTGCTCTGTGCGCGTCCTTACAGCACAGACTTGGAGTGAAGGAGTAAGCCGTGATACAGAAGATCACCCCGTTCCTGTGGTTCAGCAACCAGGCTGAGGAGGCCGCGGCGTTCTACGCCTCCGTCTTTCCCGACTCACGCGTCGGCCGTGTCACGGCCCTGCCGAGCGAATCGCCCAGCGGCCCGCCCGGATCGGTGAAGATCGTCGAGTTCGTGCTCTTCGGCCAGCCTTTCATCGCCATGAGCGCAGGGCCGCTCGACCCGTTCAACCACGCGGTGTCCTTCGTCGTGAACTGCGACAATCAGGCCGAGCTCGACCGCTATTGGAACGCCCTTCTCGAGGGCGGCGCGGCCGAGCAGTGCGGCTGGCTGAAAGATCGCTTCGGCCTCTCGTGGCAGATCGTCCCGAAAGTTCTCGGCGAGATGATGAGCGACCCCGATCGAGCCAAGGCCAAGCGGGCGGCGGATGCGATGCTGAAGATGGTCAAGATCGACATCCAGGGCCTGAAACGCGCCTTCGAGCGGGGATGACTGCTGGGACTGGTCAGGCAGCGGTCCGCCGGCTGCGCCCTGCGATGGGCACCTGGGTCGCGATCGCAGCCTCCGCGGACACAACATCCAGCGCGCAGGCGGCCGTCGAGGCGGCATTCGCCGCTGTGTTGGAAGTCGAGCGACGCATGCATCCGCAGCGTGCGGGAAGCGACCTCGCGAGGATCAACTCCGCCGAGCTGCACACGCCGATCGAGATCCACGTATCGACGTGGGAGCTGTTGCAGCTGGCCAAGCGTCTGAACGCCTTGACGGCGGGGGTTTTCGATCCCTGCCTGCCCTGCCGGCCCGGGCGGCTGACTGACCTCGAGATCGGCCCTGAGCCGTGGGTCATGTGCCGCTCGCCGGTCGCGCTCGACTTCGGCGGTATCGCCAAAGGCTATGCGATCGATCGCGCGACTGACGCACTGCTGGCACGGGGATGCGCCGCTGGCCTGGTCAATGCCGGCGGCGACTTGCGCGTGTTTGGAGATCGAACAGAAGCGATCCTGCTACGCCGCTCCGATGGCACTCATCAGCCCCTCGAGCTGCAGGAGGCAGCGCTCGCTGTGAGCGACATGGACGCGCATCGAAGCCCGCCTGAACACCAGGGCTATTACGTCCGTGCAGGATCGGCTCCGATACGTCGGCATGCCGCTGTGTTGGCCAAGGACGCTGCCACCGCGGACGCCCTTACGAAAGTCGTACTACTGTGTGCTGAGGATCGCGCAGATCAGGTCCTGCGCGAGCTCGGAGGCGAGTCGATCTGATGGGCGGCGTTGCTTCACGGGCAGCGGGCCAATTTCGAGTGCCATAGATCGTTCCGGGTAACCTTCGGAATCTGCGGGCCTTTCTCGGAAGCCCCGGGCGTTTCTCGGACAGGAACACCGCGGCGGCCAGCACTCAGAGCTGCGCGTCCGCAAACCACAGACTGGCGAGCATGGCTGCCGTACGTCCGAAGAGGCCGTTGCCGTGATCCGTAGCATGGCGACTCGATGGTCGGACGACGATATTGCCGCCACTTTGAACCGCATGCGCATGCCGACGGGTCAGGGCAAGACCTGGACCGCACACCGTGTCAGCTCTTTGCGCCGCGTACGTGGCATCCATGCCTATCGATCGGCCGAGAAAAATGGAGAGTGGTTGACGATGTCGGAGGCGGCCGCGAAGCTCGGCGTCTCAAATCATCAGATCCGTCGGCTCATCAAAGAAGGCGTTCTTGCAGCTGATCAGGTCGTTCCCGACGCTCCCTATCAGATCAGGGCCGCTGATTTGCAACACGAGCGCATCAGCGCAGCGCTCGCACGGAAAGGCCGTCCGTGTCGGCTCACTTCAGAAAAGCAAACATCAATGTTTTCCGATACTTGAAGAAGAGGTGCACAATGACCGCTCCGTTAAGATGGGGCGTACGAACGATGTCCCCGCGGATTTCAGCGGTTCCGGCCATGTAGCCGAATAGCGGTGCAGACGGCCGCGGTTCATCCAGCGGCACGAGCTTGGCCACCGGCTTGCCACGCTTGGTGATGACGATCGGCTCGCGCCTGCGCGCCACGCGATCTATCAGCTGCAGCCACTTCGCCTTGAATTTACCGGCGGGTATTTCCACTTGAGAAATCCATGTCATGGAATCATGGTCATGATCGCGCGCTAACCTCCCGATGACAACGCCTTCGTGAAGCGCCGCTGCATCTCCTCCGGCGAGACATCCTCGATGTGTGTGGCGACGAACCACTGGTGACCGAACGGGTCGGTGAGCATTCCGGAGCGCTCCCCGTAGAATTCGTCCTTTGCCGCGCGCAGTTCCGTCGCACCCGCTGCGATCGCCCGGCGCATGACCGCATCGACTTGGTCGACGCGCAGATGCAATCGCACGGGCGATCCGCCAATCGAGGCAGGCGACAGCGCACCGAAGTCCGGGTATTCATCGGCGAGCATGATCGTGGAGTCGCCGATTCGCAGCTCGGCGTGGCCGATCCTGCCGCCCGGCTCTTTGAGCCGGAAAAGCTCCTCGGCGCCGAAGGCTTCGCGATAGAAACCGATGGCGCGCGTCGCATTGCGAACGATCAGATAAGGCGTGACCGTGTGAGAGCCATCTGGTAGCGGTTTTATTTTGGCCATGACGAGGACTCCAGTGTTGATGTTGACGGGGGTGCGCATTTACGTTACGGTACGATACGTAATGATATGAGACCCACGCGCGCTGTCAAGGACTCCCCAAGCTCTGCCCCTCGCCCGCGCGGCAGGCCACGCAGTCTCGAGGCGCGGCGCGCAGTCTTGCGGGCGGCGCATGCGCTGCTCAAGGAAGGTGGCGTCTCGGCGCTGACGATTGAAGGCATTGCCGCCAGAGCCGGCGTCGGCAAGCCGACGATTTATCGCTCATGGCCGAACGCGCACGCGGTGGCCATGGCAGCCCTCATGGAGGGACTCGAAGCGCCCGCGGCGCCGCAACGGCCGGCAGCCTCCGCAATGGCCGCGCTGCGCGCGCAGCTGCGCGAGGTGGCGCAGGTCTTCAGCACGCCGTTGGGGCGCAATGTCACGCTGATGATTGCCTCCGCCGAGAGCGAGACCGAGCTCTCCAAGGCGTTTCGCAACCATGTCATCCTGGCCCGGCGCAACGAGGGACGGCGGTTGCTCGAGACGGCCATCGAGAACGGCGAGCTGCGGGACAATCTGGACATCGAAGTCGCTCTCGATCTCATCTACGCCCCTGTGTTCTACCGGCTGCTGATGGGCCATGCGCCGCTTGATGCCGCGTTCACCGACGGGGTCATAAGACACGTGCTCGAGGGACTCGCTGCCAGGCGTGCGCAAGCGCGTGGCGCGCGTACGGTCAGCTCGCGTAAAACATGACGCGAGATCCGCGCTCCGTTCAGACAGCTTGAGGCAGTCTGTCCGCGAGGAAGTCGATCAACGCTCTGACGGCCGGCAGCAAGCCCCGCCGGCTCGGAAACACCACGTGCAGGATGCCCTGCGGAGTGGTCCATTCGGGCAGCAGGCGCTCCAGCTTCCCGTTCTCGATGTCTGCGTGCACGACACTCTCGGGTAGCCGCGCGATGCCAAGACCTGCGAGCACAGCGGCTCGCAACAGCACGAAGTCGTGGCAGACGACGCGCGGAGCGAGCTCGATGCGAACGGCTTCACCCTGCGGTCCTACCAACTCCCAAGTCTGTCTCTCCGACTCGGGACTGTAGCCCAGCGTCTCGCGCTCAGCGAGCTGAGCGGGCGCCTGCGGTCGGCCGACGCGGTCGAGGTATACGGGGCTTGCGACGAGCAGCTCGCTCATTTGGCGGAAGCTGCGCATCACGAGGCCATCTTCGCCAGTTGGCTGCGTGCGCACTCGCAGCGCGATATCGAAACCCTCGTTGAGAACATCGACGCGCCGGTTGCTGACGTGAAGTTGCAGCCGCACGGAGGGGTACTTCACGAGGAAGTCCGGGAGGATCGTCGCGAGCGCCGTTTGAGCGAGCGCCACTGGGCAGCTCACCTTGACGATGCCTCTGGGCTCGGCGCGAGCGAACTCGACAGCCTCCAGCGCTGCGTCCGCCTCGGCGAGCATCGCGACGGCATGACGGTGGACTTCGTGTCCGACGTCCGTGACCACGAAACGCCGCGTCGAGCGGTTGACCAGCCTGACGTTGAGCTGCGCTTCGAGCGCGGCTACATGCCGAGAGAGGCGCGACTTGGGGATGCCCAGCGCCCGGGAGGCCTTGGCATAGCCGCCGTGCTCAACCACCTGGGTGAAGTAATAGAACCCCTCTAGGGGCTGCATGGCTGTCAGATTGAATCCAAATATAGAACAATATGTTCCGATCTCAGGTAATTCTCAAGTATTGTCCTACCCATTACGCTTCACGGCAGGTAGAAACTCAATGGGAGAGCGCCGTGAAGCTACTGCATATCGATTCGAGCATCCTGGGTGAGAACTCCGCGAGCCGGGCCCTGACGCGGGAGATCGTGTCGCGGTGGCGGGCTGCGCACCCACACATCGAGGTCAAGTACCTGGATCTCGCGGCGGCACAGCTTCCACACCTGACCGCGGGATCGCTCGCACAGGCGGATCAAGCTGAAGCGGCCCGCAACGCCGAGGCCCTCAGCGACTTCCTGGCCGCCGATGTCCTGGTGCTCGGCGCGCCGACCTACAACTTTGCGATTCCGTCCCAATTAAAGGCGTGGATCGACCGAATCACCGTCGCGGGCAAGACGTTCCGTTACACCGCATCCGGACCACAGGGCCTGGCCGGCGGCAAGCGGGTGATCGTCGCGATATCCCGTGGCGGGGTCTATCCGCCGAATGCGCCGGGGGAGTTCGTCGAATCGTATCTGAAGTTCGTGTTCGCGTTCCTCGGCATTGACGATATCGGGTTTGTGCGCGCCGAGGGGCTGGCGATCTCACCGGAGCATCGACAGACCGGCCTGAACGCGGCACTGGCCGCAATCGAAGCGCCACTCGCGGTGGCGGCTTGACGACAACTGGAGCTCATTTATGACTGGCAATGCAGTTGCAACTCGCACCGTCAAACGCGTGGTGCGCGGGATGCCGACGTCCGATGGGGCGGGCGTGAAGCTCACGCGCGTGATCGGGCAGTCGCAGCTTCCGGATCTCGATCCGTTTCTGCTGCTCGATGAGTTCGGCACGGACAAGGCCGAAGACTACATCGCCGGCTTTCCGGATCACCCGCATCGCGGCTTCGAGACGGTCACCTACATGTTGGACGGCCGCATGCGCCATCGCGACAACCATGGCAACGAGGGCGTGCTCGTGCCGGGCAGCGTGCAGTGGATGACGGCGGGCCGTGGCCTCGTGCACTCGGAGATGCCGGAGCAGCAGGAGGGCCGCATGCGCGGCTTCCAACTGTGGCTGAACCTGCCGGCGCGGGACAAGATGACGGCACCGAAGTATCAGGA
>VBNY01000491.1 GCA_005877705.1 Gammaproteobacteria bacterium | reverse complement strand
CAACTGGTAGACGTCGACCGAGCACGTGGGTGAAAACGTGAGCTCCACCAGATCCTGGACAAAATCGCTACCGCTCAGCCTGGAAAGGAGATCGGATGGCGAATAAGAGCCGAGCTTCGGCGGAGGATTGTTGAGTAACTGCCCGCGTTGCGGGTCCGTTGCGGCCGCTGCAGCATTGCCGCTGCCTTTGCCGGCATATGCACTCGAGAGCGACACGGCAACAACCAAGGGCAGGAGATGGATCGTGCGCATCGGCGTCTCCCTGAAGAGCGTCAGTCGACCCTGGACTCGGGCCGTACGCAGAAACTCATGAGCCGCAAAAAAGTTTCAACTCGCGAGGCAGTGTGCCCGGGTTCGAGACTTGAGGGCGGCCGAGAATACGGCAACGGTGGACAGCGGGCACCGTCGCCGCGCAGAGACAACACGACAAAGGCCGATGGTCCGGAACGCCGGCGGACGCCAGGCGACGGGCGGGGTGCTCGATTATCGCGCGCCTGTTCATTATGGCGGGCGCGCATTCCAAGCCTCAGACTACAGCCATGGGTGTAAGGTACTGATTTATAAACAGTTTATACAGATGCCCAGAGAGGCATCGACCGCAGCCTAAGTCATTGGGGCAGATTCATTGCTTGCGGCTGGCATTTCAGTTATGGCCAAAAAGTTCACCACGGACATAACATCCACGTAGGGGCGCCCACCGCTGGGAGCTGTGCATGAGTGACACCACCGCAGATGAGTTCCGCAGGATTTGTGAGCGCGCGCGGCAGCATCGCGAGGAGTTCTGGGCGGAGGTCGCCGCCGCGCTGACTTGGGTAAAGCCCTGGGACAAGGTACTCGACGACACGCGGCCGCCATTTTACCGATGGTTTGCCGGCGGGATGCTGAACACCTGTTACAACGCCGTCGACAGGCACGTTGACAGCGGCTGTGCGGACCAGACGGCTCTCATCTATGACAGTCCCGTAACGGGCAGCGCAGAGCGCATCACGTTTGCGCAATTGCGAGACCGCACGGCCCGCCTGGGCGGTGCGCTGAGGCAGCTTGGCGTCGGGAGGGGAGATCGCATCATCATCTATATGCCGATGATCCCTGAAGCCGTGATTGCCATGCTGGCTTGCGCCCGCATCGGCGCCATTCACTCGGTGGTGTTTGGAGGATTTGCGCCGAATGAGCTAGCCGCGAGGATCGATGATGCCAAGCCCACGTTGATCCTAACTGCCTCGTGCGGCATCGAACCGAGTCGCCTGGTGAGATACAAACCCTTGCTCGACGCCGCGATTGCGCAGGCCCGGTTCAAGCCGAGCCGTGTTGTGGTCTATCAACGGCCGCAAGCAGCCGCCGAGCTGATCGCCGGACAGGATTTGGACTGGAACGAGACAGTAGCGGGCGCTGAGGCGGTGGCGTGCGTACCGGTCCTCGCGACCGATCCACTCTACATTCTCTACACCTCGGGTACGACCGGGCAACCGAAGGGCGTCGTGCGCGACAACGGGGGGCATGCCGTTGCGCTCCTGGGCCGCATCAGATGTGGGATGGGTCGTTGGCCATTCGTACATCGTTTACGGCCCGCTCTTGAACGGCAACACGACCGTTCTCTACGAAGGAAAACCCGTTGGCACCCCGGATGCGGGAGCATTCTGGCGCGTCATCGAACAATATAGGGTCTGCACTTTGTTCACCGCGCCGACTGCAATCCGCGCCATCAAGAGAGAGGATCCCTCGGGCGAGCTCGTGAAGAGCCGCGACCTCTCCTGGCTGCGTGCGCTGTTTCTTGCCGGCGAGCGTTCCGATCCGGCCACGATTCAATGGGCGGAAGCACAATTGCATGTGCCGGTCATCGATCACTGGTGGCAGACGGAGACCGGTTGGGCGATAGCGGGCAATCCGCTTGGCATTGGTCGAGTTCCAATCAAGTATGGTTCCACGGCACGCGCGATGCCTGGGTGGGACGTTCGTGTGCTCGATGCGGATGGGCGCGAAACGCCGCGCACAGGCATGGGCGCTTTATGCCTCAAGTTGCCTTTGCCTCCCGGTGCTGCGCCGACGCTCTGGAATGCGGATGCGCGCTATGAGAGTGCCTATTTGTCGTCCTACCCAGGGTTCTACCAGACCGGCGATGCGGGCCTGATGGACGAAGACGACTACATTTACGTGATGTCGCGCACGGATGACATCATCAACGTTGCCGGGCACAGGCTTTCGACTGGTGCGATGGAGGAAGTGCTGGCGGCCCATCCAGATGTCGCAGAATGCGCGGTCATTGGCATTGCGGATGCGCTGAAGGGGCAGGTCCCGCTGGGTCTTCTGGTCCTGAAAAAAGGCGCGGCGCGTGCACATGACGAGATCGTCAAGGATGTGGTGCAGGCTGTGCGCGATAGAATAGGACCCGTGGCAGGCTTCAAGCGCGCCTTGGTGATTCAGCGGCTACCGAAAACCAGATCGGGAAAGATTCTCCGCGGGACTTTGCAGAAGATCGCCGACGGGGAGACCTATAGCGTGCCTGCGACCATCGATGATCCAGCGATCCTGGATGAGATTGCCACGGTTATGCGAGAGCTCAGTCCCGCATCGTGAACGAGACGTGAGACTTGCTGATCCATCGAGATCTGGTACGCACGGCGCT
>VBNY01000265.1 GCA_005877705.1 Gammaproteobacteria bacterium | reverse complement strand
GTAAGCGGGGATGCTCGCTGCCGCGTGCGCCGGGGCGCTCGTCGCCAGGCTGACGATCAGGCATTGCGCTGCGGCGCAGGTGGACAGGAATAGCTTGCGGGGCATGGAGAATCTCCTCGGGAGTGGGCGGAAGCGAGTCCGCACCTTTCCACTGCTCCGAAGAGCCCGCTTATCTCAGCGCCGCGCGAGAGGCTGGCAAACTGGCGCGCCAGTAAGCGGGCAAAGGTCGCAGCTTTTGCCCGCGTGGCCGAAACAGCTGCTCAGGTGGCTGCTGAAACTAGCCGTGCGGCCGGCGTCAGCCAGGCTAAAGAGAGCTATCGGGCCAGCCGTATAGGGCAAAGGCCGCCCATTCGTAGCTCGGGCCGGCCCGGGCCCGTTCGAGCTGCGCCTTCCGCAACGCTGCCGAGGCGCTGAGGCGGTCGATCAGCAGGTATCGGTAGAACTGCTGCATGAAGCTCGCGGTGGCCTGGTCGTCGACACGCCAGTAGCTCGCCAGCACGGATGCAGCGCCGGCTTGCAGAAACGCCTGCGCGGGCCCCAGCACCCCCTCCCCAGGTAGCAGGCGGCCGCGCGAGGTATCGCACGCGCTCAGCACAACCAGCCTCGAACTCAGTTTCAGGCCGAGGATGTCCAGCAGGCCGAACGCGGAAGGCGCCGCGTCCTTGCCGGCCTGAGGGGTGAGCGCAAGGGCCGACAGCCGAGGTCGTTGGGCATCGATGCGCGCATGAGTGGCAATGTGCAGCAGCTCGGCACCCTGGTTGGCCGCCCTGCGCAGCGCCCGCGGCACGGCCGCGCATCCAACCAGGGACTCGACGCGACTCGCGGAGCGTGATTCGTGCGCCAGTTTCGCAACCATCGCAACCTCGGCGCGGGCGCCGGGTAGAGGCGGCAGCGACTCGGTCCAGTCAGACAGCGTGCGTGCGGCCCGGCCCGTCGAGCTCGATTCGCTTGCAGCGTTGGCGAGGCATTTACGGCGCCAGTCCGAGACTCTGAAGACTGGATCGCCGATGAGCTCGATGCGTGGCGTCTCAGAGTGCGCAACGGCCGCGATGTGCACGTTCGTGAGAAACAACGCCGAGGGAATGACGGATGTCTCGGCATGCTGCACGACGAGTTGGTCGCCGGCGTTGGCCGACCATGGCAACACCGTGAATGGGACGGTATGCAGCGCGTCATCCGGAACAAAGATGATCCGCTTTGCGGCCAGGTTGCGGCCCAGTGGCCACAGCACCAGCCGGGCGAGGCGTGCGGCGGCGGCGCGCACATCGCCCGCCGGCGCCTCCGTGTCGCGCAGGAGGTCGCGTAATTGTTCAGCCGCGCTGGCGATCTCGCGGCGATCGCCGAGGTGCACGACGTGCAGCGCGCCTCCAGTGACGACGAAAGCAAACATGTCGCGAGAGCCCGCCGCGTACTCGACCAACGTCGCTTGGACTTGTTCGAGAGTTTGCGTCAGCTGCTTACGGTCGAGCGGTGCTGCTACACTGCGCTCACGCACCGCCGCCTGGTCGATTGCGTCGATCAGAGCACCGCGCCCCCGGCTCGCATCCGCTTGTGCCGCAAGCTGCACGACCTCCTGCAGGAGTTGTTGGTATCGGGTTGCCGCCGGGGCTTCGAGAGCGGCGGCGCGTGCCGCTTGATTGAGGGCATAACGCAGGCTGCGGGCGCGGCCGCGCTCGGACGTCGTGAATGCCAGCCAGGACGTAGCATCACTCTGCTGCGTTTGCGACGCGAACAGGTCCGTCAGCTCCGCGAACACCGTGTGTTGAGTTGCTAGGAAAGTCGCCCGTTGCTCCCCGTCGAGCTCGTCGATCGGAACCGCTTCGATGAGATCGGCGGCGAC
The DNA here is from genome assembly GCA_005877705.1 of Gammaproteobacteria bacterium. Taxonomy (GTDB): domain Bacteria; phylum Pseudomonadota; class Gammaproteobacteria; order Steroidobacterales; family Steroidobacteraceae; genus 13-2-20CM-66-19. Next base: position 3,927 of record VBNY01000265.1, on the reverse strand, counting down.
CTGCAGAGTGCGCACCGCGGCCGCAGGCTGTCCGGATCCGCGATAGCCGGCCGCGACGAGCCGCAGCGAAGTGATGGTTCGGTCGATGTCGCCGCGCGCGACGCTGGATTGCAACGCTTCATGGGCGCTCGGGACACTGTCGGCGGCGTACCCCGCGAGCAGCTTCGCCTTCACCAGCCCCAGTTGCGCCGTTCCGCGGTGCTCGTACGTTGGTGGAAATCTCGCTTCATCCGCGATGCGCACGGCATGTTCGAAGGCGGTGCGTGCGTCTGCGGGATCGTTGCGCTCGAGGAGCACCGCACCACGCGCGTTCGCCAGACGGACTTGGGCGCGCGAGTCGGCCGCGTACGACTGGGCGGCCTCAAGGCAGTGCTGTGCCTGCGCGGATCCGCCCTGCAGCATTGCAGCGTCTGCGAGCGACAGGAGCGAGTTGAACACGATGATCTTGTTTTGCGTCGCCAGAGGACCCGGATCGAGCGGTCGTGTGCACGGGTCTCTCGCGGCCGCGCTCGTGCCCGCAGTCGAGCGCGCGGCCACCGCCGCGAGGAGGCTGGGACAATCCAGGGACGCCGCCTGCTCGAGATAGCTCTCGGCGTCTGCCAGTGTGCCGACCTGCACCAGCAACCGGCCGGTGCGCGCGAGACTCAGACGCACTCCGGGGCAGTCTCCGAGGGTCGCGTACGCCTGCATCGCAGCCGCATTCGAATGCTCGCTGCTGCTGATGAGTCCAACCACTCCCTGCAGCCTCCCAAGGTTATTCCAGATACCGGCTGTCAGCTTGGGGTCGAGCCCTGGCGGCAGCCGCCGCAGCGCATCTGAATAGGCGCTCAAGGCAGCCGCGTAGTTCTTGCTCTCTTCCGCGAGTTGCGCGAGGTTCTGACTCGCAAGCGCGTAGCAGTCCCAGTCCTGCAGCTCGCGGCAGCGGTCGGCCGCCTGGGCGAATGCACTGAGCGCCAGATCGGGCTCATCGAGCAGGAATTCGAGATAGCCCGCGATGATGTCCACTCGTGGCAGCTCGCGCTCGCCGAAGTGGCTCGCGCCCTCCTCCTTGCGGGCCACCGACAACCAGTTGCGCACCTGGGGCGCCACGACGCGCGGATCACTGCCAGGCATGTCGAGCAGCGCCTTTGCTTCCAGGACCGCCAGCAGGCCGACCAGGATCGGATCTCCTGCGCCGCCGTAACCCGCGCTCGCTTCAGCCGCCAGCGCGTAACTGTCCCGCTTGCGGTCAAACCTCCTGTAGGCAAGCTCGGCCATCGCGTGGCGCGCCATGGCGGCGGACCGGTGCAGATGCAGGTGATCGAAGCCGCGAGCGGCGTTGAGGTAGTGGCGGAAAGCAGCGTCCCACTGCTGTGAGTGGACCGCACGGGCCGCGGTGAAGAGGTCACGCTCGGCCTGCGCTCGCACGGGGTTGGAAGGTGGAACCAGCTCGGCCGACGTGCAGACCTCACCTGTGATGGCCGGCGAATCTTCTGCACGGATGCGGACAGTGTGGGGCTCAGCGGGCCTCGCTGCGGTCGTCAGCACGATCGTGCCGAACCGCTCGACCGGTGAGGCCGCAGCCGTCCCCACCTTGTCATCGAGCGTGGCAACGGTGGAAACGCCGCGCTCTTCGACAGCAATGCGCAGCGTTCCGGCAGCCGGCGCGGCCAGGCTCAGCACCGCCTCCCGGGGGCCCCCGATCGGCGAGCACTGCCGGGCGAGCACTTGCTGAGGCGCGACGCTCTGGCTGCAGGCGGCGAGCACGCCACTTGCGACGGCGATCCCGAGCCATTTCCAGCTACGGTATATTCCGGTGCCCAGCGCTCGCCTCGAGGGATACATCATGGCTAACAAGAATATCGTGTCGGTCCTGCAGGAGGAGCGCACATTTGCGCCGCCGCCCGAGTTCGCCGCGCGGGCTCGCATCAAGGCGGCCGATCTGGAGCGGCTCAGGAAGCATGCGGCCGAAGATCATGTGGGTTTCTGGGCGGAGCTTGCCCGGCAGGAGCTCAAATGGCACACGCCCTTCACGGCGACCCTCGATGAGTCGAAGGCGCCAAACTACCGGTGGTTCACGGATGGCCGCCTGAACGTTTCGTACAACTGCCTCGATATCCATCTGGCCGAGCGCGGCCATAAGACCGCCATCATCTTCGAGGGCGAGCGCGGCGATGTGCGCCGCCTGAGCTACCGCGAGCTGCACGCGGAGGTCTGCCGGTTCGCAAACGCACTCAAGGCGCAAGGCGTACACCACGGTGACCGCGTGGTGATCTACATGCCGCTCGTGCCCGAGGCCGTGATTGCGATGCACGCCTGCAATCGTATCGGAGCGGTTCACTCGGTGGTGTTCGGCGGTTTCTCGGCGCCCGCGCTCAAGGATCGGATCGAGGACACGGGCGCCAAGGTGGTCATCACCGCGGATGGCGGCTGGCGCGGCGGCAATGTGATCGAGCTGAAAGCGGCCGCCGACAAGGCGCTGGCGTCCGGCTGTGCGAGCGTGAAGCGGGTCATCGTCTATCAGCGCACCGGCAAGCCCGTCGCAATGGACTCCCCGCGCGATGTGTGGTGGCACCACGTCATCGAGGGGCAGCCGCCGGTGTGCGATCCGGTGTGGGTCGAGGCGGAGCACCCGCTGTTCCTGCTGTACACATCGGGGTCCACCGGCAAGCCGAAAGGCGTTCAGCACGCCAGCGGCGGATACCTCCTGCAGGTGAAAGTCACGACCAAGTGGGTTTTCGACCTGCGGGATGAGGACGTGTTCTGGTGTACCGCGGACGTCGGCTGGGTGACGGGGCACAGCTACGTTGCTTACGGGCCGCTCGCAGCGGGCGCCACGGTCGTGTTGTACGAAGGCGCGCCTACAACACCCGACGGCGGGCGCCTCTGGAAGATCTGCCAGACACACGCAGTCACGATCTTCTATACCGCGCCGACGGCGATCCGAGCGCTGATGAAGCTCGGCGATCAGCTGCCGGCGAAGTACGATCTGGCGCGTCTGCGTCTGCTCGGCACGGTTGGCGAACCGATCAACCCCGAGGCGTGGATGTGGTATCAGCGCGTGATCGGCGGCGGGCGCTGCCCGATCGTCGACACATGGTGGCAGACCGAGACCGGCGCCATCCTCATCTCACCGCTTCCCGGGGTCACGCCGACCAAGCCGGGCTCCTGCACCCAGCCGCTTCCGGGCATCGATGCCGACGTCGTTGATGACCAGGGCGCTCCGGTGACACGCGCGGATGCCGGCGGCTATCTCGTGATCAAGAGGCCGTGGCCCTCGATGCTGCGCACCATCTGGCGCAACAACGACCGCTACCTCACGGGGTACTGGGAGAAATTCAACAACCGCTATTATGTCGCGGGCGACAGCGCGCATCGCGACAACGACGGCTATTTCTGGATCATGGGGCGCATCGACGATGTGCTGAACGTCGCCGGGCACCGCCTGGGAACGATGGAGATCGAGTCCGTGCTCGTCGCGCATCCGCGCGTCGCGGAAGCAGCGTGCCGCGGTGAGCGGCCCACCGGCGATGTGAGCGCGCTCGTTCAGGAGCTGCGCAACTGGGTCGGCGAGCAGCTCGGGGCGATTGCCAAGCCGGACGACATCCGTTTCGCGGACAATCTGCCGAAGACGCGCTCGGGCAAGATCATGCGGCGGCTGCTGAAGTCGATCGCCGGTGGCGAGCCGATCACGCAGGATGTGTCCACGCTCGAGAACCCCGCAATTCTCGATCAGCTGCGCGGCATCGGGACGGCGCCGACGACGGCCGGGAAGCCCGTCCCGGCGCGCAGGCCTGCCGCGGCCAAGCCTGCCCCGGCGAAGAGACGCGCCGTGCCGAAGAAGGCCGCCGGCGCGAAAAAGACCGTCGCCAGGCGGCGCGTGGCGCCCAAGGCAGCGGCCCGCAAGTCCGCCCGCAAGACAAGCTCGCCCCGCAGCAAAGCCGTCAG
>VBNY01000264.1 GCA_005877705.1 Gammaproteobacteria bacterium | reverse complement strand
GCTGCAGCTCTGCGCTCACCCACGGCGGTAACGGAGTCTCGCTCACCAGGGCCTCAGCGCCTGCGATGCGCAGCAGTGCATGCGTTTCCACCTCAGGGCGCATCCCATTGCTCGGTCAGTCGGCGGCGCACGGCGATCGAGGCGGCACGGGTCTCGCGCGCAGCGGGCGAAGTCAGGCGCGCTGCGAGGTCCCTGGCGCCCGCACGCGCGTCGTCGATGGCAGCCGCCAATTCGCGGCGCACGCGTTCGATATCGTCTGCGCCCGGCGCAGCAGCGTTCACGCCTTCGATCAGCCCGTGCAGCAAGCCAAGTCTGGCGAAGGCGCGCACGCCATAGGCCATCGGCACGATGCGCTCGCCCAACTGCTCCAACGCTTCCACTGGACGACGCGTGACACGCGCGGCGGCCTGTTTGCTCATGGCGTGCACCAGCACTTCGGTCGAATCGAGCGCCAGGATTCGGTTGGCCTGATAGCCGTGAGCGAGAAAGGCTCCCGACATGGCCTTGCCGACCAGCAGCGCGACGATCGGATGGCCTGCCAGCCGCGCACTCGCGTAAGCATCCGCCGCAGCCGCGCACGCCAGGTGGATGCCGAGCAGTTCTTCGCGGCGGCCATAGGCCTGGCTGCTGACATCAACGACCGCAACGATAGCGCGAGCGCGGGCGCCCAGATCCTCGGCGACCGTGCGGCGCAACTGCCGCGCCAGGGTCCAGGCCTCCTCGAGTCCGAGCTCCCCTTGACGGGCGCGCGGAAAGCGGTTGGCGGGATCCGCCACGACGGCGATGAAGCGCGCAATCTCCTCCCCGAGCCGGGAGTCGGCAACCCGCACCGTGCGCGGTCCGCCGTCCAGCAGACCCTCGAGGCCGGTCAACGCCTCGAACCAACGTAATCCGCGTCCCGAGAGACTGGGGTCAGCGCCCATCGGGATCCTCGCGTGCCCACAGCGCACGCAGCGCGCGTGGCTCGGGCGGATTCGCTGGATCGATGTGCGCCAGGCGTTCGAGATAGCACTCCACTTGCTCGCTGCGTGGCGCAGCCACCCCTTCAACCACACTGCGCACTTGCGCCGCAATCGCCTCGGCGTCGTCGTCCACTAGCGCGTCTGCCAGTCCGGTCGCATAACGCTGTTCACCGCCGACCAGGCTCCAGATCAGCGCATGGTCCGTGGAATCCAGCTCGGTGATGCCGGCTTCCTGTTCGATCACCTCGGGGCCGTTCATGCCGAGCCGCGCCTGGCGCGTGACGATGAGAGTGCTGCACAGCGCAGCTGCGAGCGACATGCCGCCGAAGCAGCCGACCATCCCGGCGACCACTGCAACGACCGGTACGCGGCGGCGCAGCGCGACGATGGCGGAGTGGATCTCCGCGATCGCCGCCAGCCCCAGGTTTGCTTCTTGCAGGCGCACGCCGCCAGTCTCCAACAGCAGCACTGGCAACACGGGGTGGCCGCGCTCGCAGTCGCGCAACGCCAATTCCAGCGCGCCGGCCACCTTCGCCCCCGAGACCTCGCCAATGCTGCCACCCTGAAAAGCGCCTTCGATGGCAGCGACCACCGCCGGCCTGCCGCCGATGCGACCACGCGCGATCACGACGCCATCGTCGGACTGGGCGACGATACCTTGCAGCGGCAGCCAGGGGGACTTCAGGCGGTCGAACGGTCCGAGCAACTCGCGGAAACTGTCCGCATCCAGAATCGCGCGGGCGCGTTCGCGCGCCGGCAACTCGATGAAGCTGTGGCGCGTCAGAAGTCGCTCGTGGGGGGCAGCCGTGCTCACGTGCGCAACGCCTCGACCGCCTGTTCGAGCCTGAGCATGACCACGCCGGGCGTGGCACCGAAATCGTTGATCTCGATCGTGGCGGCGCCGGCAAAGCGGCTGAAGAAGCGATCGAGCACAATCTTCCACACGGCCTCGAAACCGTCCACGCTGGTGGTCACGGCGACATGCGCGTGTTGGTCCACGGACGGCTCGAGCAGAACCTCGAGATCGCCGGAACCGACGACGCCAACATGGACCCGCCGCGCAACCGGCTGTCGTGCGCGATAGGTAAAGTTAAATACTTCCATGGCTTTCAGGCCTCCGGGCATTGCACCCCATCGAGGAACAGACAAGCTGCGAGCAGATCGGCGCAACCGCCGGGCGAGGCGTGGCGCCGCACCAACTCGGTATCGAGCGACAGCAAGGCGCGCAGGCCTGCCGCAGTGGCGCTTCCGCCGAGCGCCAGCACTCGGCGCGCCCCACTTTTGGCGGCCCGCACTGCCGCCCAGCCGCCGCGATGCAGCAAGCACGTGTCATCCAGGCTCGACATGATCGCCATCAGGGCATCCAGCCGCGCGCAGGTCTCGTCGGCTCCCTGTCTGCGCCGCGCCTGCAAAGTGGGAAGGCCGAAATTCAACACGTGAGGAAATCCCCCTGCAGCTTCACCGCGCGCACCCGACACGCCGAAATGCCGGCACGCGCGCGAGCCGTTGCTGGGCACGTCGGGCGCATGGCGGTCGGGCAGCCGCGCAAGCCGCGCAGCGACCGCCGCGATCTCGGTCGTCGGACGGTGCGTGCCCGTCAGGGCAAGCGCCGCAACCAACAGGCCCATTACCCAGATGGCGCCGCGGTGGGCATTGCTGCCACCGGTCGCGGCCAGCATCCGCCATTCGCCGTGGCGCCCAATAGCGCCGAGCTGTTCACGCAACTCGAGACCGAGTGTGCCGACGCTCGCATGCAGCGCCATAGAGAGGAACGTGCTGCGCAAGGCTTGCGCGGAACGCAGCAGGCAGTCGAGATCGAGATCGTGATGTGCGCCGCAGCCGCGCTGGTCGACCAACGCAGGCTTGGGTGTGAGCATGGCTTCGGCGATCAAGGCGTCTACAGCTCGATCCGCGAGATCATCGGCGCGCGGCGCGTGGCGGCGCGGGTGCCCTGATGCGATGCGCAGTGGCAGCAACGCCGTCACCGGCTACCAGCTGCGAAATCGGGCAGGTGGCCGGTACAAACCACCCGACCAGGCGACCAGGTCGTCGATGCTGCGCGCCGCGAGCAGAGAGCGCCGGGCATCGGTGCGTCTCACACCGAGGTCCTCAGGATACGCGACGATGCCGCGCGCCCGCAGGCCTGCGGTGCGCTGCGGCTGTGCGCGCAGCCCGATGGAAGTCGCGCCGGCGATGGCCGCCAGCGCGGCGCGGCGTTCCTCCTGGCCCTGCGCCTTGTACAGATAGGCGATCCCCTCCTCGGTGACCACGTGGCTCACGTCGTCGCCGTAGATCATGACGGGCGCGATGGGCATGCCGCTCTGCTTGCCCACCTCCACCGCATCCAGTGACTCGACCAGGGCCGGCACGCCACCCTTCCTGAACGTCTCCACCAGCTGCACCACCAGCTTGCGGCCGCGCACGACAGGTGCGTCCACCGTGATCAGGCTGAGCCAGGACGGGCTGCTGTGGCGCCGGCCCCCGGGATCGTGACCCATGTTGGGAGCCCCACCGAATCCGGCGAGACGACCGAGTGTCACCGTGGAGGAGTTGGCGTCAGCATCCATCTGCAGCGTGGACCCAATGAACAGGTCCACCCCGTACTGTCCGGCAAGCTGACAGAGCACGCGGTTTGAGCGCAGGCTGCCGTCGCAGCCGACGAAGAACACGTCGGGTCTGGCGCGTATGTAGTCCTCCATGCCGACCTCGCTGCCGAAGCAGTGCACGCTCTCGACCCAGCCGCTTTCGATTGCGGGAATCAGCGTGGGATGCGGGTTCAGTGCCCAGTTGCGGCAGATCTTGTGTTTCAGTCCGAGCGCGGCCGCGTACGTCGGCAGCAGCAGCTCGATGGCCGCGGTGTCGAAGCCGATGCCATGGTTCAGGGAGGTAACGCCGTGCCGCTCGTATATGCCACGGATCACCATCATGCCCATCAGCACCTGCAGTTCAGTGATGTGGCGCGGATCGCGAGTGAACAGCGGCTCCACGGCGAACGGCTTGTCCGCGGGCACGACGAGGTCGACCCAGGAGCCGGGAATATCGACGCGCGGCAGCCGGTCTACGATCTCGTTCACCTGCGCCAGCACGATGCCGTGGCGGAACGCGGCGGCCTCGACGATAGTTGGCGTGTCCTCGGTGTTCGCACCGGTGTAGAGATTTCCGGCGAGGTCCGCCTTTTCGGCGCACACCAACGCGACATTTGGCGTCAGATCCACGAACATGCGCGCGTACAGCTCGATGTAGGTGTAGATCGCGCCGATTTCCAGCTTGCCATCCTCCAATAGCTGCGCCACGCGCAGGCTCTGAGGACCGGCGAACGAAAAATCCACTCTGCGCGCGATGCCGCGCTCAAACAGCGTCAGGTGCTCGGGGCGGCTGATCGTCGAGATCAATAAATGAATATCGTGGACTTGGACCGGGTCGATCTGCACCAGGGAGCGCGACAGAAAGTCGGCTTGCTTCTGATTGTTCCCCTCCAGCGCCACCCGGTCGCCAGAGCGCAGCAGCCCCTGCAGCACGCGCACGATAGCCGCGCGCTGTACCAACTTGCCGTCGAGGTGCGAGGCTATCCCTGCCAACCTCCGCGCCTTGTCCTCGCGGCGCGAGGTCCACGATAGCGGACCCGCCTGTTTGCCCTGCGCTGTCGTCATAGTCCGAAGACGCTGTCTCGGTGCCGCGCCTCGCGGCGCCTCGCATCATAAATCTGCGCGCGCAGCTCGTCCGACCGCTTCTTGTCGGGGCAAGGCGCCCTCGGAGATCGAGCCAGGCGGTCACCGCACGCGCAGTGTGCCAACGGCCTAGCACCAGCTAGAGATTAGGGAACAAACGCCCACTAAGGGCTTGAAATAGCAAAATTTGCCTCCGCCGATGAAATGTGCGATGGTTAACATAATAATTCAAAGACCTGGCCGGTATCAGGCGCATCGACGTACTTACCCGACCACGGCATTCACTAAAAGAAGCGCGCAAAACAGCGCCGGGGGTTGGTCGTGAAAGAGACTACTGCACAACTCAGTCAAGTGTGCCGAGCGGGCGCCCGATCAGGTTTCAGGGCCGTCCCGCCGGAATCCCGGTCGAATTCACCATCGGATGCACCGAGGTCAGCTTCCCAACGCCGGCCCGTCCAGAGGGGCTATGGGATAGAGGTTCACGAAGACGAACTCGGCTCGGCCACGGCGCAGCGCCTGTACAGGATGCGCTGCGAGTGCGGTCGAGCGTGGTTCGAGCTCGAACTCCCGAAGTTGGTCCAGTGCCCCGCTTGCTTGAGGCTGAATCTGGTTACGATTTGAGAGTGGACGCAAAAGTCGTTGCGTACCTACTAGACGGTACGGCCTAGACTGCGAACGCCGACGAGGCGCTTGAGATTCATCGCCGCTGCACGGCGACCCGCTGCGCAGCGAAGCCGCTTGACCAAGCTGCGGCGACCGGGCGGGTAGTAAACCCAGCCGCGTCGCCGGCATTTCGCGCGGCATCAACAAATTCGTAGGCCAGAAGCTCGACGACGCCCGGCGCCGACTCGAGTGTGGCCGTCGTCGCGGAACGTTCCCGTCCACGTGCTTGCTGAACCGAAGCGTCTCGCACCGTTACATACCAACGAGCAGAGAACTTCGTTGCCTGTGGTCGAAGGAACGGTCTCATCGTCTTCACTTTCATTGGAGGTATCTA
>VBNY01000493.1 GCA_005877705.1 Gammaproteobacteria bacterium | reverse complement strand
GCCGGCGGAGCTGATCGAAGGCGCCCTGGCCGCGGGGCCGGATTGGCGGGCACTGGCGCAGGAGGTGCGGCGGCGCAAGTTCGGCCCCGAGCCGCCGGAAAACTGGAGCGAAAAGGCCCGCCAAGCGCGCTTTTTGCAGTATCGTGGCTTTTCAGCGGATCATATCCGCTCGGCAGTCAGCGCCGATTTCGACCCGGACTCACGAACTTGAGCAAACCGCCTTACATGAGCGCGGCGGATGTCCGTCGCGCGTTTCTGGAATTCTTTCGCGCCCGCGGCCACACCGTCGTGCCGTCGAGCCCGCTCGTGCCCGGCAACGACCCGACCCTGCTGTTTACCAACGCCGGCATGGTGCAGTTCAAGGACACGTTCCTCGGCAAGGAAAGGCGGGAGTACGTCCGCGCCGCCTCCAGCCAGCGCTGCGTGCGCGCCGGGGGCAAGCACAACGATCTGGAGAACGTGGGCTACACCGCGCGCCACCATACATTCTTCGAGATGCTCGGCAACTTCTCGTTCGGTGACTACTTCAAGCGTGATGCCATCCGCTTTGCATGGGATTTCCTGACGGGCACATTGCAGCTCGACCCCGCGCGGCTGTGGTTCACGGTGTACCTGGACGATGACGAAGCCGCGGATATCTGGCTCAAGGAGATCGGCGTCCCCAAGCAGCGCTTCTCCCGATTGGGTGCGGAATCCAACTTCTGGGCCATGGGAGATACCGGACCGTGCGGTCCGTGCTCCGAGATTTTCTACGATCACGGCGCACAGATTGCGGGCGGTGCGCCGGGCTCGCCCGATGAGCAGGGCGATCGCTATGTGGAAATCTGGAATCTCGTCTTCATGCAGTTCGAGCGCTCCGCGGACGGCAAGCTCACACCGCTGCCGAAGCCGTCCGTGGATACCGGAATGACTACGACATCGATCTCTTCAGGAATCTCGTGCGAGCCGCGGCCGAGCTCGCCGGCACGAATGACCTGACATCCAGCTCACTGCGGGTCATCGCGGATCATATCCGCGCGTGCACTTTCCTGATCGTTGACGGTGTGTTGCCGTTGAACGAAGGGCGCGGGTATGTGCTCCGGCGAATCATCCGCCGCGCTATCCGCCACGGCTACAAGCTTGGCATTCAACCACCGTTCTTCTACAAGCTCGTGCCGGTACTCGAGCAGGAGATGGGCTCCGCGTATCCGGAGCTCACGCGCGGGCGCAGCCACGCCGAGCGTGTGTTGAAGCAGGAGGAGGAGCGCTTCGCGGAAACGCTCGCCAACGGCATGACACTGCTCGAGAACGCCATGCGCAATCTGCGCGGCAAAGTGATCGACGGCGACACGGTCTTCAAGCTGTATGACACGTACGGCTTCCCGGCCGATCTCACGGCGGACATCGCGCGCGAGCGCGGGGTCACGATCGATGAGGCGGGCTTCGATAAAGCGATGGAGCAGCAACGGCGCCGGTCGCAGGAGGCGAGCAAGTTCGTTGTCGACCTGCGTGGCGGCGCCGAACTCGATTCGCGCACGCTGTTTCAGGGCTACGAAGGCCTCGATGCGCAAGGTAGCGTCGTCGCGGTCCTGAAAGGCGGCGCGCCCGTGGAAGCCCTGGTGGCAGGCGAGGAAGGTGAAGTCGTCCTCGATCGCACGCCGTTCTACGCGGAGGCCGGCGGACAGGTGGGTGATGCGGGTGAGCTCACGGCCGCAGGCGTGCGCTTTGTGGTGCGAGACACTCAGAAGCGCGGCGCCGCGCATTCGCATATCGGCCGTCTGCAGGAGGGAAAGCTCGGCCGCGGCGATACGCTCAGTGCTCATGTGGACGGCGAGCGGCGCCGTGCCACCGCGCTCAACCACACCGCGACACACTTGCTGCACGCAGCGCTGCGCAAGGTGCTCGGCACACACGTTCAGCAGAAGGGCTCGCTCGTGGCTCCGGATCGGCTGCGGTTCGACTTCGCGCATTTCCAGGCTGTCATGCCCGAGGAATTACATGAGATCGAGCGCCTGGTGAACGCGCAGATCCGTCTCAACACTCCCCCCGAGACTCGCGTCATGGACTATGACAGCGCCGTGGCCGCGGGCGCGATGGCGCTGTTCGGGGAAAAGTACGACAAGGACGTGCGCGTGCTGCAGATTGGCGATTTCTCGATGGAGCTCTGCGGCGGCACCCATGTGCGGCGCGCCGGCGACATCGGATTCTTCAAGATCGTGAGCGAGAGCGGCGTGGCATCCGGCGTGCGCCGCATCGAGGCGATCACCGGCGAAGCGGCGCTCGACTACGTCGAGCAGAACGACGCGTTGTTGAAAGATGTCGCAACGCTGCTGCGCAGCTCGCGTGACGATGTGAAGGAGAAGGTGCGCGAGGCGCTGGAGCGGATCCGGCAGATGGAGAAGGAGATCCGCTCG
>VBNY01000263.1 GCA_005877705.1 Gammaproteobacteria bacterium | reverse complement strand
GGCACCCTCTCGTACCGTTGTCGACCTGCTGCTGAAGGCGGGCGCGCGGGTGCGCGCGTACGATCCGGTCGCGGCGGGGGAGGCCAAGCGGATATATGGGGATCGAAAGGACTTCGCGCTGAGCAAGAACGCCTACGAGGCCGCGGAAGGGGCCGACGCCCTGGCCATCGTTACGGAATGGCAGGAGTTCCGCAGCCCGGATTTCGATCGCCTCAAGCAGATCCTGAAGGCGCCGCTGATCTTCGACGGCCGCAATCTCTACGATCCGGCCATGGTGGCCCGTTTCGGCTTCACCTACTACGCCATTGGCCGGGGCAAGCCGCTGGCGTTGACCTGAAATACAACCCGCGTAGGCTGTCCCGATGCTCACTCCAGTCATTCTCTCGGGTGGAGCCGGTACGCGCCTCTGGCCGCTCTCTCGTGAGCTCTACCCCAAACAGCTTCTGCCGCTCACCGGCGAGCGCACGATGCTGCAGCAGACGGCTGCGCGCCTCGAGGGGCTCGGGGCCTCCGCGGCGGTGGTGGTTTGCAACGAGGCACATCGCTTCCTGGTAGCGGAGCAACTCCGGCAGATCAACATCGAGCCGCGCGCCATCGTGCTCGAGCCCTTCGGCCGAAACACGGCACCCGCGATCGCACTCGCCGCTCACGCAGCCCTTAAGGCAACGAAGGCCGGGGCGAACGTGGGTGAGCCCGTGCTGCTGGTTCTGCCAGCCGACCACGTGATCCGGGATGTGCCCGCTTTCCACAAGGCGATACGGGCGGCACTGGCGGCTGCGGAGCAAGGGCAGCTCGTCACCTTTGGGATCGTTCCCGGTACTCCCGAGACGGGATACGGCTATATCCAGCGCGGGAGCGCCACTGGCGCCGTGCACCAAATTGCCCGTTTCGTGGAAAAACCGACGGCGGAGCGTGCGCGGGAATTCGTGAAATCCGGTGACCACTACTGGAACAGCGGCATGTTCATGTTCCGGGCGCGCCGCTACCTGCAGGAGCTCGAGCGCTTCGCACCGCAGATCGCCAAGGCCTGCCAAGCGGCCTTTCTCGGCGCGAAATCGGATCTCGACTTCACCCGGATCGATGCCGAGACGTTCGAGCAATGCCCGGCCGATTCGATCGATTATGCCGTCATGGAGAAGACCTCGGAGGCCGTCGTGGTGCCGCTCGATGCCGGCTGGAGCGATGTCGGCTCCTGGGCCGCGCTTCATGAGGCGAGCGAGGCGGACGGCCACGGCAACGTCACTCATGGCGATGTGATCTCCGAGGACTCACAAGGGTGCTATCTCTATTCCGGGAGCCGGCTGGTCTCGGTGGTTGGCCTCAAGGATCATGTGGTCGTCGAGACGAAGGATGCCGTGCTCGTCGCGCCCAGGGATCGTGTGCAGGACGTGAAGAAGCTCGTCTACCGCCTGAAGGAGCAGGGCCGCTATGAGCATTCGCTGCACCGCGAGGTCTTCCGCCCCTGGGGCAGCTACGACAGCATCGAGAACGGACCCCGCTTCCAGGTCAAGCGCCTCGACGTCAAGCCAGGCGCGAGCCTTTCCCTGCAGATGCATCATCATCGTGCAGAGCATTGGATCGTGGTGTCCGGCACGGCGCGCATCACGCGCGGCGAGGAGGTTTTCCTGCTCGAGGAGAACCAGTCCACCTACATTCCGATCGGCGTCAAGCACCGCATCGAGAACCCAGGGAAGATCCCTCTGCACATCATCGAGGTGCAGTCGGGGTCGTATTTCGGAGAGGACGATATCGTGCGGTTAGAGGATCGCTACGGCCGGCAGGGCACTACCACCTGAACCCATGACCAATCTCAATTCGTTCAAGGCCTACGATATCCGCGGCCGGATCCCCGATGAGATCAACGATTCGCTGGCCTATGACATCGGTCGCGCCTATGCCGCCTTTGTAAAGCCCAGGAAGGTAGCCGTCGGGTACGACATCCGGCTCTCGAGCCCGCAGCTCGCCAAGGCGCTCAAGCGCGGGCTCATGGACGTCGGCGTCGACGTGCTCGACATCGGGCTCTGGGGGACGGAGGGGTCCTATTTCGCGACCGCCGCCGAGAAGCTCGACGGCGGCATCACGGTGACGGCGAGCCACAACCCGCCCGATTACAACGGCATGAAGCTCGTCCGTGAGCACGCACGCCCGATCAGCGCCGACACCGGACTGCTGGAGATGCGCGCGCTCATCGAGTCCGGGCAGCTGCCGCCGAAGGCCGCAAAGCCCGGCACGGAGCGGTCACTCGACATCCGCGGGAAATACCTCGATCACCTCCTGGGCTATGTGAATCAGGCGAAGCTGCACAAGCTCAAGGTGGTGGTCAACCCCGGCAACGGCGGGGCAGGGGTCGTCATCGACCTGCTCGAGCCGCACCTGCCGTTCGAGTTCGTGAAGGTCAACCACGAGCCGGATGGGACCTTCCCGAACGGGGTGCCGAATCCGATGCTCGAGCAGAACCGCGCGGCCACCGCGGATGCAGTACGGCAGTCGGGCGCCGCAGTGGGACTGGCATGGGATGGCGACTACGATCGCTGCTTCTTCTTCGACGAGAGCGGTCAATTCATCGACGGCTATTACCTGGTGGGGCTGCTGGCGGAGATCTTTCTCAAGCGCGAGCCGGGTGCCCGTATCGTGCATGATCCGCGACTGACCTGGAACACGATCGATATCGTGCGCCGCTACGGCGGCGCGCCGGTGCTGTGCAAGTCAGGCCACGCCTTCATCAAGCAGAAGATGCGCGAGGTCGATGCCGCCTACGGCGGGGAGATGAGCGCGCACCACTACTTCCGCAAGTTCTCCTATTGCGACAGCGGCATGATCCCCTGGCTGCTCGTGCTGCAGGTGATCTGCGAACGCGGCCCGCTCTCGACGCTCGTCGGCGAGCGGATGCGGCTCTTCCCGGCCAGCGGCGAGATCAACCGGCAGCTGAAAACGGACGCCAAGGGTATTCTGGCGCGCATACAGAAACACTATGAGTCCCGGGCATTGTCGGTCGACTTTACCGACGGCCTGTCGGTGGAGTTCCCGGACTGGCGCTTCAATCTGCGCGGTTCCAACACCGAGCCACTCGTGCGTTTGAACGTCGAGGCGCGCGGCAGCGAGACCCTGATGCGTGAGAAGACCGCCGAGGTCCTGCAGCTTCTCGACTCATGATCGACGCCTCGGAAACGTGCGGTTATCCTCGGGCACGCAACTTGCTCTTGTGTAGGTAGGATTCTGCCGAGTTAAGCGGTTAAGCGCGGAGAAGCTTTGGAGACGTACAAGCCGGTGCGCGTGCTGATCGCAGAGAATCAGCGCGACCTGAGCGATGTGATGAGCGAGCTCATCGATACCGAGCCCGACATGCAGTGCGTGGGCCAGGTATCGGATGCCAGCCAGGTCGTCGCGGCCGCCCGTAATAGCTCTGCAAACGTGTTGATCCTCGATCTCATGCTCCAGGGGGGCAGCGGACTGCCGCTCGTCGAACAGCTGACGAGCGCCCTGCCCGGGCTGCGAGTCATCATTTTCAGCGGCCTGGCCGGCAGCGATGAAGTCGCCCGCGAGGCCAAGCGCCGCGGGGCGGCTGCCATCCTGACCAAGGGATGCGATTTTCAGCTGCTGCTGCAGACGCTGCGGTCCACAACATCTGAAGCCGCCGCAAGCTAGCCCCGTTGCGTTAGAAGGAACTCGCGCGCGGGCGATCCTGGACCATCGGCGTGGTCGAAACCCGCTTCAACGGAAATACCTTGCCGATTGCATCGAAGTCGCGATCCTTTGCCAGCAACTCATACCCATGCTTCAGACAGAGCTGTGCAATCACGCAGTCTATCGTAGAGCGCGGAGTGAGCCCGCGCGCGCGACAGGCGCGGTACAGCTCGGCGGCTTTCTGGTAGTCGGATTTCTCGAGTTCTGGCGCGAATTCAAAGGCAGAGAGCGCGCGCGTGATGCGCTTCGCCTCCGCTTCGGTGCGCACTCCTAGCAGAATCTCCGTCAACACGAGCCCGGGGATCGTCAGCGGACCAGCGTCCGCGATGCACAGGCCCAGGTACGCGGCCTCCACCGAGTTATGCCCGTTGAAGTAGTCGATCCAAACGGACGTGTCCACGAGAATCACGGGCGTCTGCCTCGCCGTTGTGCGCGCAATGCGTTCAGATCGCCTTCCCACGGGATCTTGCCCCGCATCTCCAGCAGGTCTCGCCGCTTCAGAAGTTTCGCGTACTCCGCCAGCGCGGCGTTCACCGCAGCTTTCTTGGTGGCAAAGCGACCCATGCGGACGATCTCTCCCACCAGCTCGTCATCAAGCTCTATGTGCGTCTTCATAGGATTTGAGTGTACACGAACAGCATGGATTCTTGTACATGAAACCCGCGATTCCGGGGCTACGCTCGTAGCGCGGAACGAGGGAGGCAAGAGGAACTCTCTTAAAGCCGATCCCGCAGACTTTCTGCGGCACGGCCGGCCGCGCGTCCGTCCCACAGTGCCGGCTTGCGGCCCCGCGGCCACTTACTCTGGAGCGCCTGGCGGGCCGCCGCCACCAGCTCAGCGGCTTTCAGCAGGCGGTTCGTCCCCTCTGAGATCGTGATCGGCCGCTCGGTGTTCTCACGGAGCGTGGCGCACGGGATGCCGAGATAGGTGGTCTCTTCCTGCAGCCCGCCGGAGTCCGTGATGGCGATCGTGCAGCGGATGACCAGGTTCATGAACTCGATATAGCTCAGCGGCTCCGTCGCCCGAATTCCGCTACTGCCGGTAATCAACCCGAGCAACCCGAAGTCCTCGAGGCGCTTGCGCGTGCGGGGGTGGATGGCGAACACCACTCGCATCTCGTGGGACAGTTGCACCAGGGCGGACACGAGCTCGGCGAGCTTCTCGGGCTCATCGACGTTGGATGGCCGGTGCAGCGTGACTACGGCATAGGGCTCGCCATCGAGGCCGAGGCGTTGCCTGGTAGCGGCGCGTTCGATCTTCTCGCGAAGCATTTCGAACGAGTCGATCATAGGTTGGCGTCCGCATCCGGCGACGGTGTCCACAGCAGATCGGCGATCGCGTCGGTGACGAGGCGATTGATTTCCTCGGGCATCCGGCGATCGCGGCTGCGTAAGCCCGCCTCCAGGTGAACCACCGGAATCCAGAGCTTCGCCCCCACCATGGCGCAGGCGGCCGTGGCATTGACGTCCCCCACGACCACAACGGCCTCAGGTCTCTCCCGCTGGCAGACCGCCTCGTACGCGATCATCGTGCGGCCGGTCTGCTCGGCGTGGGTGCCACTGCCGACCTCCAGATGGTGGGCCGGCTCGGGCAGGCGCAGGTCCCGAAAGAACGCCTCGGACATATTGGCGTCGTAGTGCTGCCCGGTGTGCACGATGTGAGCCGTGCACCAGTTTTCATGCGCGAGGGCGTGATACAACGGCGCGACTTTCATGAAGTTCGGGCGCGCGGCGGCGATCAGGTGGATTCGTTTGGGGCTCAAGTGGTCTTGCCTCGGCAAGCGTCGAATTGCCCGGCATCTCAAGGGCGCGCCGGAGCAGGCATGAACTCTACCTGGACCGTGCTCTGTCGGCGTAAAGAGACACTGGCCGCCAGGCAGCTTGGCAGGTACCTTCCACCATTCTCATACCGAACGGGGTGCAACCCATGGCGCTTTGGAAAGACACGAATGCAGGAGCCCTATCCCCACCGGCGTCGGGCGCGCCGACTTCTTCTGGAGCCATGCATGGACCAGGCCCCCAGCCGCATGCACGCGAGCAGGAGAAGACGAACGTCGCACCCTTGAGTCCCGAGGCTGTGCGCCGGCCCGCTCCCGCGAAGGAGCACCGCAGCATGGACATGAAAGAATCCGTGATCGCCGCCGACATCACGATCGAGGGCAAGATCGTGGGCTCCGGCCACGTCCGCATTGCCGGCCGCTTCAAGGGCGACGTGCACGTCGACGGCAATCTCACCCTCGACTCGGGCGCGCACCTCGAAGGCCAGGTGAAGGCGAGCGTCGTGGTGGTCGGCGGGGAGCTGCTCGGCAACATCGACAACGCCAAACGGGTGGAACTGCTCGAGACCGGGGTGATCAACGGTGACGTCAAGGCTGGATCGCTTACGGTATCCGCTGGTTCGCGCATGCGCGGCCAGGTGGAGTTTGGCTGGGAAGGCGAAACCCGTAGCAAGTCCGAGGCCAAGGGATTCGGAAGCGCATGAACGTCGCTTCTCGCTCGGTCACGCCGGGCAAGACGCGCACGTGTCCGCACTGTAAGGCGACGATCCTCGAAAGCCTCAGCATCTGCCCGGGCTGCCTGCACCACCTGCGCTTCGACTCCGAGGCTGCGAAGCGGCAGGTGGCAGCCACGCCTGCGTTGCGGGTAGAGGGGGTGATTCGTCACCCGCCTCTGGAGGAGGCGTGGGAATATTTCGTGGTGATCGCGATCCGCAATGATCGCGGCGAGGAAGTGGCGCGCCAGGTGGTGAATGTGGGCGCGCTGCAGGGAGCCGAGAAGCGCACATTCACCCTGTCGGTTGAAATGCTGCCGCCACAGCTCCCGATCGCGACGAACACTGCTAAAGCAACGAGCGCTCCCAAAGTGCCCAGCCTTCCCAAACCGACGAACGGCGGACAGAAGCGCAATTAGCCGCGCGACTCCTCTGACCGGGCCACGCCCGGCCGGATCATGACGGCTGCCGATAGGGTGCCACACAGCGCCAGCGCCGCCGCGATCAACATCTCCTGACGAAGCGTCGCGACCAATGAGTCTGTGATCATCGAGCGGGCGACTTCCCGTTCCCCGCTGGGGATGTTCGCGGGCATCGCCGGGATTACAAACCCGCCGCGTGCGCTGTTCACCGCGAGCCCCACCTCGGGTACGACGGCCGCGTCCGCGAGATGCCGATCCAGCGAACGGTTGAAAGTACCGAGTGCAACCGTGCCGAGCACGGCTATCAGCAGAAGACTCGCCACCGAGGCCACTGCGTTGTTGATTGCGGAGGCCACGCCGGTCTGATGCTCGGCAACGGCATTGATGACGGTCGTCGTGAGAGGGGCTACGGTGATGGCCATCCCGAAGCCGAGCACGGTCATCGGAAGTAGAAGGATCCAGTACTGGCCGCGGCCCGGGACGAAGGCCAACAGCGCGAAGCCGAGCGCGGTGATGGCCGGGCCCAGGATGAGAGGCCAGCGGGCGCCGAATCGGTCGACCAGTCCCCCTGACCAGCGTGACAGCAGGCCGAGCACGAGTGTGAACGGCAGGTACACGGCACCCGCCGCGGTTGCCGAGTAGCCGTACGCCTGGATCAGCAGAAACGGCAGAAAGAAGAACGCGGCCCCGAGGCCCCCATAGAGCAGCAGAGTGAGCAGATTGACGCCGGCGAAGCTCGCCGAGCGGAACAGCCCGAGCGGCATCATCGGCGAGCGGCTGCTGCGCTCCGCAAGCACAAAGAGCACGAGCAACAGCACCCCGCTCGAGAGCGATGCGATGACAGTGGAATTGCCCCACCCGAGGTCGGAAGCGTCGATCAGTCCATAGACGAGACTTCCAAGCCCGCCGAACGCCAACAGGGCCCCGCGCCAATCGAGGGCGCCTCGGGCGTGCGGATCGCGGCTCTCAGGCACGTGCCTGATGGCGATCCACATCGTAGGAATCGACAGGAGCGGATTAATAAAAAAGATGGCGCGCCACGACCAATCATCGACCAGCCAGCCTCCGAGGAGCGGAGCTACGCCCGCCGCAACGGCCGAAGCCCCCGACCAGATTCCGATTGCCGCGCCGCGCTCCTTTTCATCGAACGCGGCGCCGATGAGCGCCAGCGAGCAGGGGATGAGCAGCGCGGCGCCTGCCCCCTGAATGGCTCGCGCGAAGATCAACACTGCGGCGTTGCCCGCGAGGCCGCAAGCGACCGAGGCAACGGTGAAGACGCTGACGCCGATCAGAAAGATCAACCGGCGCCCGAGCTGGTCGGCTGTGGCACCGCCGATCAGCAGCAGGGCGGACAGGCACAGCGTGTAGGCATTGACGACCCATTGCATTGCCGCGAGCGTCGTGCCGAGGTCGCTCTCGATTCTCGGCAGGGCGACGTTGACCACGGACTCATCGACGAAGGCCATGGTCGATCCCATCACCGCCGCCGCGAGCACCCAGCGCTTGTGCTGGCCGGCGCATGCGGGCTCGCCGCGGCTCGAGCGGATGGCTACTTCGTCGCAGGGCCGCGCCTTCAGATTGCTCAGAAGCTTTCCTCCGTCTGCACGAGGAACTGCACCCGCTTGATGCTGGAATCCCCATCGAGGGGGAATGCCAGGTCGACGTGGATGACGTTTCCCAGACCGGACCTGCTGTTGCCGATGCGCAGCCCGAAGCCGACATCCTTCAGCAGACCGAGGCTGGGCGTGGCGAGCGGCGCCGATCCCCAGGTGCGGCCGGCGTCAAAGAACGCCGCGCCGCCGACGCGGAACAGGCGAAACGGGTACCAGTCGCTGAAGTAGCGCTGCTCAATCGTCAGCAGCCCGCGGGCATCGCCGCCTTGGTAGCGCAACGGATAGCCCCGCAGCCCGTTGGTCCCGCCGAGCAGCAATTGATTCTCGAGGTCGAGGCGATGGCCGGCGGCTCCCACGAGCGTCGTGAAGAACAGCCAATGGCTCGATTGCTCGGCGTAGAAGCGAATGGCGGCATTCAGCACCGCGTTATGCAGGTCGCCATTTTCGACTCGCCCGGTGTAGGCGGCCGATAGCAGCAGGGTCGAACGCTCGGAAGCGAGGGCTGCATATCCCGCCGAAGTCTGGAACTGCAGACCGCTGCGGCTGGATCCGAGCGCACTATCCGCCCATCCCAGGCGAACGCTCGTCGTGAGTCCGAGGTAGAAGTCTTCGGTGCGGCCGATCTGGTCGCGATTGCGCATCTTCAGGTAGTCGTCCTGGATGAGATCGAAGCGCACCCAGGGATAGATGAATTTGCGGCCTTCCGGAAGCACAGTGAGGCCGGTCCAGGTGGGCGTGGGAGCAAACAGGCGCTCATCGTACGTCGCCCCGACATTCCAGCGGCGCACCCAGCCGTTATCGAGCCGGCTCGACCAGCCGGCGTACCCTTCAACGAAGCGGCTGCGATCGCGGAACTGGTCGACGATCTGGCCACGGTCGTAGAGCGAGTCGACCCGCAGATCGTCGGTGCCGGTGAATCCGCCCGCATAGCGGGTGTTGAGCGAGTAGAACGGCCTGTTGACCACCAGTTGACGCCGGTAGCCGTCGCTGTTGTCTGCGTAGGTCGCATCGACCCCCGTCCAGCTGCCGAAGGCATGCTCGTCGGAGATCCCGAGGCGCGTCTCGTCGCGATCGATACCCGCCTTATGCGTGAGAGCGATCGCCGCACCCGTGCCGAGAAGGTTGAGCTCTTCGAGATCGACGCCCGTGGTGTTCTTGCCGCCGCTGCGCCCGAAGTCGAAGCCCGGATTCAGCGTCCACACATCGCGTGTCGTCACCCTCAGGTCGACTTTCCCATCGTGGTAGCGCACGGGCTTGATCCACGCGTCGTAGAAGTAACGCTCGGCCCTGAGGATGCGCTCCGTTTCATCGAGCACCCGGCGCGAGTAGCGGTCGCCTGATTGAAACAGAAGCTGGTGCTGAACGACGCTTGCCTTGGTCTTGATGTGCAGCCGGTTCGCCAGCCGGAACACCGGCACGTCCTCGCCCGCGTAGGCGGGATTGAAGATGTTCTGGTTGTCGATGAGGATCTCGCCGATCACCGCGCCCGAGCTCTCGAGCTCGGCATCGGGGGGAATGAACTCGCCCGGGGGTGAGTCGGAGGTGCGCGGGGGCTCGACTTGGGCCCAGCAGGGGGCTATCCCCAGCACCAGGAGCAGAGCGAGATGCGGGGCTGAGCCGGTCGGCGGTGTAAGCATGCGGATCGCGCAGAGCTCGCTGTCGTGCGTGGTCTTGCCGAACGAGCATACTTGAATCCCGGGGATGGCGAAGCGAACCGGTCGCGGGTTTACGTCGTCAAGGGACGAAGCGTTGGCCATGCTTAAAGCGTTGACGATGTGGGGGGCTCGGCCGTTGGTGGTCGCGTGTGTGCTAGGCGCTGTCGCGGCCCTAGCCTCGGCGGGAGCCGCTGCGGCAGAGCGACAGGCACCGGGGGTGCTGGTGTTCGGAGCGGCTTCGCTGGCGGAGGTCCTCGATGATCTCGGTCAGACCTTCACAGCGCGCACCCACATCCCGGTGAAATCCTCACTCGCGGCAAGCTCCGCGCTGGCCAAGCAGATCGAGGCGGGCGCGCCGGCCGATGTGTTTTTCTCAGCCGATCTCGAATGGGTGAGCTATCTCGAGCAACGGGGGCTTCTGCGCCCCGGCTCACATCACAATGTCGTGACGAATCGTCTGGTGCTGATCGCGCCGGCGGACAGCAGCGTGAGCTTGAGGATCGCGCCGGGGTTTGATCTGGTGGGGGCCCTCGGACAAGGCCGCCTCGCCACAGGTGACCCTGACTCCGTGCCGGTCGGCAAGTACGCGCGCGCTGCTCTCGAGAAGCTCGGAGCGTGGGAGCGGGTCTCAGGGCGGCTCGTGCGCGCCGAAAACGTGAGATCCGCTCTAGCTTACGTGTCCCGCGGGGAGGCGCCGCTCGGCATTGTGTATCAGACCGATGCGCTCGCCCAGAAAGGTGTGCGTGTTGTCGATGTCTTTCCCGCCGACAGCCACCCGCCGATCACCTACCCCATCGCCCTGACCAACAGGGCGGGTCCGGCAGCGGCCCAGTTCGTGGCTTTCGTCACGAGCGCAGCTGCGCGGCCGATTTTCATCAAGTACGGATTCCAACCGCTTCCCTGAGCTCGGGAGAGAGCCTGGACAGCAAATTGCCAGATATATCACTGGGTGATATAGTGAGCGGTGCGTCGTGTCTTCAAAACCAGAAGCTTCGCCCGTTGGAGCCGCAAGGTGCCGATTGCCGACGAGGTGCTATGTGCGGCGGTCGATGAAATGGCCTCGGGGTTGATCGACGCTGATTTGGGTGGGCACGTCTATAAGAAACGCGTGCCGGTGCCCGGTCACGGTAAGCGCGGAGGCGCCAGAACGATCGTGGGGAGCAATCTCGGGGACCGATGGTTTTTCCTCTACGGTTTTGAGAAAAATGAGCGGGCGACGATCGATGCGCGCGAGCTTGCAGCGCTGCAAGAGATCGCCCGTGCATTGCTCGGTATGGACGCAAAGCTACTGGACAAGGCCGTCGCCCTGGGCGAGATAACGGAGATTTGTAATGAAGAAGAGTCGTCTGCTCGATGAGATGCATGAGACCGCTCGCGGCCTGGTACGCGTTGGCGCGCTGGATAAACAGACCCTGCGGGAGTT
>VBNY01000262.1 GCA_005877705.1 Gammaproteobacteria bacterium | reverse complement strand
TGACGTGCCCTTCTCGCCGCGATTGCATGCAAGCTCCGGCGAGAAGGGCACGTCAGCGTCGCTTTCGGCGGCGACGGCAGCTGTAACCAGGGAACGGTGTTCGAGGCGATGAACCTGGCTGTCGTGTTGCAGGCGCCGGCAATTTTCGTGTTCGAAGACAACGGCTATAGCGAGCACACCGGCGTCTCTTACGCGGTCGGCTCGAAAGACATCGCCGGCCGCGCACGGGGTTTCGGCATGCCCGCGGAAAAGGTGGACGGGTCGGATTTCTTTGCGGTCCACGAGGCGATGCGGCGCGCGGTGGGGCGCGCACGCGGCGGCGGTGGACCTAGCGCCATAGAGGCGACCACCACGCGGTTTTATGGGCACTTCGAAGGCGACCCCCAGAAATATCGTGCCAAGGATGAAGTCGCTCGGCAACGCGAGACGATGGATTGTCTGAAGCGCTTCCATGCTCGCATGGAGATCGACAGATCGCTGAGTCTCGATGAGCTCGATGCCATCGACCGCGATGTGCTCGCGCTCATTGACGAGGCAGTCAGCGCGGCGAAATCCGCGGTGTTGCCGAGCGAAAGCGATCTGACAACTGACGTCTACATAAGTTATTAGCGGCCGCACCGCGCGCGGGAAACCGTTTCGAACGGTGCCCGCGACGACTGCCAGCCCGGAGCCTTACAATGCCTCAACTTTCAATGCGCGACTCCGTCAACCAAGCTCTACACCAGGAAATGGCTCGCGATCCGCGCGTCATCGTACTCGGCGAGGATGTTTCCGGGGGAGCCGGTGGAACATCGGGCGAGCGGGAGGCGTCGGGAGGCATCTTTGGCGTCACCAAGGGCCTGCTGCCGAAGTTCGGCGCGGATCGGGTCATCGACACGCCGATCAGCGAGTCGGCCATCGTCGGCGCGGCCGCCGGAGCCGCGCTCGCCGGTTTGCGGCCGGTTGCCGAAATCATGTTCGCCGACTTCGTCGGTGTCTGCATGGATCAGCTCTACAACCAGATCGCGAAGTTCCGCTACATGTTCGGTGGCAAGAGCACGTGCCCGGTAGTGATCCGCACCGCCATGGGTGCTGGCATGAACATGGGAGCGCAGCACTCGCAGACGATCTACGGGCTGCTGACCGCTATACCCGGGCTGAAGATCGTGGTCCCTTCCAACGCGTACGACGCTAAGGGCCTCATGATTCAGGCCATTCGAGACGACGATCCTGTGGTGTTCTTCGAGCACAAGGCCCTCTATCCGCGCAAGAGCGAGGTGCCGGAGGAGCCTTACACAATCGCCTTCGGAGAAGCGAATCTGCTCCGCGAAGGCGATGACGCGACAGTCGTCGCGTTGGGGCGTATGGTCCCATTTGCGGAGAAGGCGTTGGAGGCTCTGGCGAAGGAGGGCGTGAAGTGCGACCTCATCGACCCGCGCACGACGTCGCCGCTCGACGAAGAGACGATTCTCGAGAGCGTGCAGAACTCCGGCAGACTCGTCGTCGTGGACGAATCGCCGCCACGTTGCAGCGTTGCCGCAGACATTGCTGCCCTCGTCGTCAGCCGGGGCTTCAGCTCCTTGAACGCTCCGGTAATGGTGGTGACGGCTCCGCATACACCCATTCCGTTCTCACCCGCGCTCGAGCGGGCGTGGGTGCCGGGCCCACAGAAGATCGAAGCGGCGCTCCGGCGGGTATTGGCCGCATGACAATCCACGCGGTCACGATGCCCAAGTGGGGCATCGAGATGACTGAGGGCACCCTTGCCCAGTGGAGCGTCCGCGAAGGCCAGCAGGTCAACAAGGGCGACCCCTTGCTGGAGGTCGAGACCGAGAAGATCGTCAACACAGTGGAATCGCCTGCGGCCGGCACGTTGAGGCGGATCATCGCGACCGCCGGCGAGGTGCAGCCGGTTGGGGCGCTCATTGCGGTGCTGGCGGATACGGAGGTGAGTGACGCCGACGTGGCGTCGTTCATCGACGAGTTCAAGGGTGCAACGGTGTCGTTCGAGCCGGATTCTGGGCAGAGCGTTCATGAGACCACCGCCGCGCCGACCGACTCACCGGCCGCAGCTCTTAATGACATGCGTGCTATGGCGCAAAGGGCCTCGCCAGGCACTGATGCGAGTGGCGCGCCGGAAGGGCTGGCCTCCGACGTGCGCATCAGTCCGATCGCGCGACGCGTTGCGGAAAGTCTCGGCGTCGACATTTCAAAAGTGCAGGGTACGGGCCGAAACGGCCGCATCTCGAGGGAAGACGTTGAGGCGTACGCCGCGCGTGCTGGAATCTCACGCGGGTCGGGCGCTGGCTCATCAAGCGAAGACCGTGCAGCGGATCCCGGGGTGGTGCGCGCTGACAACCCCTCAATGCGCGTCAAAATGTCCAGCACACGCGCCACGATCGCGCGGCGTTTGCTGGAATCCAAGCAAACAATTCCCCACTATCGTCTAACGGTGGATGTGGACGTGGGTCGCCTGCAGTTGCGCCGGCGCGAGCTCATGAAGCAGTCCGGCACAAAGATCACCCTTAATGACATGCTCGTGCGTGCAACGGCGCTCGCGCTCACGCGGCATCCTGCGCTGAATGCGCAGCTTGACGGCGATGAGATCGTCCAATACACGCATGCCGACATTGCGATCGCAGTGGCTACGGATAACGGACTCATTGCGCCGATCGTTCGAAGTGCGGATCTGAAGGCGTTGCCTGACATTGCGCGCACGACCGCAGATCTAACGGAACGTGCCAAGCGCGGAGCGTTGAAGCGAGCCGAAATCAGCGGTGGAACCTTTACTATTTCGAATCTGGGGATGTTCGGTCTCAAGAGCTTCGACGCCATCATCAACCCACCGCAGGTGGCCATTCTGGCTGTGGGATCTGCCCAGGAACGAATCGTCGCGCGGAACGGATCGCCTGTCGTAGCGCAGATGATGACGCTCACGTTGTCCGCCGATCATCGCGTCGTGGACGGCGCTCTGGCCGCGGCATTCCTTGCCACTCTCGCAGCTCTGGTCCAGGAGGACTTGTGACCAGAATAAGCGTCGCCGCCGGTGCCCTGTTGTCTTTCTTGGTCGTGCAGGCACTGCCTGCCGCAGTCCCCTCTGCTCCTGCAGGATCGTCCGCCCTCAAGGATGTATCGGAGCTGGATTCGCGCGCGCACACGTCCGACCCGGAAAAATTGCCGGGCGCTCATGTCTACCATGGGGTATGCGCCAACTGTCACGAAGGACAGGTACCCAAAGCGCCCCACAAGATGTTTCTGCAGATGATGTCTGCGGATTCCATCCTGGCTGCACTCACGGACGGCATAATGAAAGAGCAGGGCGCTGGTCTGACGCCGCATGACCGGCGTCAGGTCGCGGAGTATCTGACCGGGGCGCCGCTCGATGCCAACAAGCCACGACTTTCCCCGCCGCGATGCACTGGGGAAGCAAGTAGATTCGACGAGGCCCAAGCCCCCGTTGCGCTGGGGTGGGGCCATGAGAATGCGCGCTTCACGCCCGAAAAGGTCGCCGGACTCAAACGCGCCGACGTGCCGCGGCTCGAGCTCAAATGGGCGCTTGAATTTCCCGGCGCGATTCGAGCGCGGTCGCAGCCTGCAATCGCTTACGGTGCCGTGTACGTGGGCAGCCAGGACGGAACGGTTTACGCGCTGGATCTGCACACCGGCTGCGTCCGATGGAGCTATCGAAATTCAGCTGAAGTGCGGACCGCAATCGTATTGGAGACACGGCAAACGAGCGGCGGCACGAATTCAACGGTGACGGGCATCTCGCGCCTGTTTTTTGGAGACATGAACGCGCGGGTTCACGCCGTGGACGCCAAACAGGGCAAAGCATTGTGGAGCGTCAAAGTCGACGATCATCCTAACGCGACGATCACGGGCACGCCGACATTTCATGACGGCGTGCTGTATGTGCCCGTGTCTTCACTTGAAGTCACCACGGCGGCGGATGCGAAGTACGAGTGCTGCAAGTTCCGCGGCGCTGTCGTGGCACTCAACGCGGACACTGGTACCGTTCGTTGGAAGGCGCACACGATCACCGAGGAGCCAAAGCCGGTAAGAACTACGTCGCTCGGCACTCGCATCTTCGCGCCCTCTGGGGCGCCCGTCTGGAACAGCCCGACCATTGACGCCAAGAGAGGCGTGCTCTATGTCGGTTCGGGCGAGAACTATTCCTCACCGGCAAACGACCGCAGCGATGCGCTGTTGGCCTTCCGTCTGCGAGATGGAAAACTCGTCTGGTCGCGGCAGTTGCTGGCCGGTGATGCGTGGAATGTGGCCTGCATGATGCAGAACAACCCGAATTGCCCTGACGAGAACGGGCCGGATGTTGACCTTGCATCGGGCACCATCCTTGACACACTGCCAAGCGGAAAGGAAGTGCTGCTTGCAGGTCAAAAGAATGGCTTCGTATATGCCGTCGATCCGGACGCCGGAGGCAATGTGGTCTGGAAAACACGTGTCGGCCGCGGCGGCATCCAAGGCGGAATTCACTTTGGGATGGCGCTCGAAGGCCATCGTCTGTTTGCGCCGATTAGCGATCTCAAGGATGGGCACGATGGCCGTAGTTACGACTCGCCACCGCGGCCGGGCTTATATGCCCTCGATGCCGCGACCGGCAAGCCGATCTGGTCTGCCCCCGCAGAGGACGATTGCAAGGGACGTCGGTTCTGCGATCCGGGTATATCCGCCGCCGTCACGGCGATTCCGGGCGTCGTGCTCGCGGGCCACATGGACGGTGTACTGCGCGCATACGACTCGGAGACAGGGCGTGTCATCTGGAAATACGACTCCACGCGCGAAGTGAGAACAGTATCCGGAGCAACTGCGCATGGGGGATCGTTTGGGGGGCCGGGGCCCGTCGTGCGCGACGGTTACATCGTCGTCAACTCAGGATATGGACTTTACTTCCACATGCCCGGGAATGTGCTGTTGGTGTTCGCGCCACCACAAAGAATAGCCTTTCAGGATACCCAGTCGAAGAACTGCAGGTCCATGTCCTTCGCGAGGCACGCGAGGATCGGCGGCACGAGCCGTTCGTGGAAGGCTGTCTTCTGATGCCATTCGAACGCTGCTTCGTTGCGAAAGCGCGCATAAACGACGTATGTAGACGGCTCGGTACGATGTCTGATCACATCGTAGACAAGCGTCTCCGGTTCCGACTCGTGAGTGCGCTCCGACAGCTCGCGTTGCAGGCGCTCGAACTCCTTTTCCATTCCGTTCTTGACGACCAGCTTGGCGATGAATGTCGTAGACATGCGTTGCCCTCACGTGTTGCGCTGACTAGATGCCGAGCTCGCGCACGAGCTGGTCGCGAAGCCGAAATTTCTGAATCTTGCTCGCCGACATCGGCCATTCCGCGATGAACCGGATCTGACGCGGCACTTTGAAGCCTGCGATCTCGCGGCGGCAGAAGTCCATCAGCTCCTGCGCGGTGACCTCGATGCCGGGCTGGCGCTCGATGAACGCTGCCGGAACCTCCATCAGGCGCGCGTCCGGAATGCCGACCACCTGAGCGAGCTTCACCGCCGGATGGCGCTGCAGGCACCCCTCGATCTCCGCCGCCGCGACGTTTTCGCCTCCCACCTTGAGCATGTCTTTCAAGCGGCCGTGGAACATTAGCGTGCCGGCTTCATCGAGCGAGCCGATATCGCCGGTGTGGTACCACCCGTCGCGATCGAGAGCCTGACCGGTATTCACCGGATCCTTGTAATAACCCTCGAGAATACTGTAGCCGCGCACCAGCACTTCGCCGTGTCCGCCGGGCGCCGCGTCCTGGCCCGTCTGCGTGTCGAGGATGCGCACCTCCACGCCCGGCAGAGGCTTGCCCAGCCGTTTGATCCGTTGCTCCAGGCCACGTAGATTGCCTGCGGCATCGCTTTCAGCATCGCGGCGGCGATGCCGGGCGGTTGCACTGCAAAATTCGAATTCATGAGCGTGATGCGTGACAGGTCAGTCTTGGGAAAGTCCGGGTGATAGATGAGGTCCGACATGATCGTGACGAAGCACGGGTACGTGGCCGTGACCTTCTCGCGCTCGAGCATCTGCAACGCTATGCCGGCGTCGAAGTGGGTCATCGTGCCGTAGGCCCCACCCACATCGAAGATCGCACACAA
>VBNY01000492.1:1642-2026 GCA_005877705.1 Gammaproteobacteria bacterium | reverse complement strand
GTTGCTCGTCATACGCCAGTTACCCGGGTTCCCGCTTCCGTCGGAAGGGACAAAACTCCATCGGGTCTGGGTGCCACGCGTGCTGGGAGCGCTGGCACCCCTGAGCATCGCCGTGGGGTTCGCGCGGCTTGCATTCGCAGCCGGAGAGTTCGCTGCTGCATTGTGGTGGGCTGCGGGCGTGTATGCCGTGCTCACAGGCGTGCTGCTCACGTTCTACTGGAAGCGTCGCGAGTGGTTTCCAGGAGTCTTCGGTGGAGTCACCGCGGACGCTTATCTTCCGGCTCTGCCGCACGTTTCTGTCGTGATCGTCTCGGCGGCTCTCGCGGCTTCGTTCGTACTTCTTGTGCTGTTCGTGCTGCTGCCCGTTGGAGCGCCCCGGTTACT
>VBNY01000492.1:0-1550 GCA_005877705.1 Gammaproteobacteria bacterium | reverse complement strand
TGCTGGTAATCGCAGTGTTGGTAAGCGGCATGAACGATAATCACGTCATTCGAACCGCGAGCGCTCCCGCAGGATTGGAGACGCTGACGCGGGAGACTCCGCGGAAGCATTTCGAGGCCTGGTTATCAGGCGCCCGCGCGACATCCTCCCAATCGGATCCTGCCGGTGCGCTCGCCGGCGATCGGCGCCCGTACCCGGTGTTCATAGTCGCGACCGCTGGAGGTGGCATACGCGCCGCCTACTGGACCGCACTTGTGCTGGGTACCGCCGCGGACCGCGTGGGGGCGTCAGCCTGGCGACGGCACCTGTATGCACTCAGCGGAGTATCGGGCGGAAGCCTCGGAGCAGCCGTGCATGTCGTCGAGCTGGCCACCGAGGGATCGCCTACGAACCTGGCGCAGCGCGCCGAAGGAATGCTGGCACAGGATCATCTATCGCCCGTCACGGCGTTCATGTTGTATCCGGACCTTCTGCAGCGGTTCCTGCCGTTTCCGGTTGCCGCATTCGACCGTGCCCGCGCGCTGGAGATGAGCTGGGAGAAGTCCGGTCACGATGTCTTGGGTGTCGAGGCGTTCAGCGAGCCGTTCGGGACTCTGTGGAGCGGTCGTTATCATTCGATGCCGGCTCTGCTCTTGAATTCCACGCGCGTCGAGACCGGGCAGCGGGCGATTGTCAGCAGCCTCGAGCTCTCCAATGACTTCCTGGACGCGGTTGATCTGCTGCAGCGACCTGCGAACGGCCGGCCCGACGGCTCCGGCTATCCGCTGAGGTCGTTTGACACGCTGCGCCTGAGCACCGCCGTGCACTTGAGCGCGCGCTTCACCTACGTCAGCCCCGCTGCCCGAGTCGAGAACGCGCAGGGAAAACTCTGGGGCCGGCTGGTCGATGGCGGGTATTTCGAGAACTCGGGGACGGCGACCGCGACGGATCTCGTGCGTGCGCTGAATCTCGACTGGGATTCCATCCAAGATGCCTCCGACGAGTCGCGTGATCCGGCGTTCGTTCCGCCGGCGGTCCCCATCGTGCTGCTGATCAAGAACGATCCCCACGGTCCCTCGATCTGCAGTGCGCATGTCGACCCGAAGGAGTCACAATCGCAACTGCTTACGGAGGTCAAGTCGCCGGTGGATGCGCTCTTGGCGACCCGCGAAGCGCGCGGGCGGCTTTCGGAACGCGAGATCATCCGAACCGTCGACGGGCCTGGTGCACTGCCTGCAGACTGCGACCGCGGCTGCATACTCGAGTTCTCCCTTGCGCACACCCCGACGACGCGAGGTGAAAGTCAACCGACCGCGACGCAGCAGGCGTTCACGGACCCGCCGCTCGGCT
Organism: Gammaproteobacteria bacterium; assembly: GCA_005877705.1. Classification (GTDB taxonomy): domain Bacteria; phylum Pseudomonadota; class Gammaproteobacteria; order Steroidobacterales; family Steroidobacteraceae; genus 13-2-20CM-66-19. Next base: position 221 of record VBNY01000492.1, on the reverse strand, counting down.
GGTCGCTGTCCGAGACCAGCCGAGCGGCGATCAAGTCCAGAATAGGCGACCACGAGCGGGAATTCCGCTGCATTGACGACCTCATCAAGACGGGACAGTGCGCGTCTCCCACTACCTGCGAGCCATAAGGACCTGCAGTGAAACCACCCAACGCCGGGACGGCTCGATAGCTCAGCGCCGCCGACTAGGCTCACGACCGAACTGTCGCACCGGGAACGCGG
>VBNY01000261.1 GCA_005877705.1 Gammaproteobacteria bacterium | reverse complement strand
TGCCCTCTTCCGCATTCCAGATGAACCCGGCGCTGCAACGAACGTTTCCAAAGTCAATGGGTCGAGTCCCGAGCACCCGCGCCGGCGCGAGCTCTGCAAGCCGCTGCTCACCCGCACCGTGAGCCGAGACGGCGGCACGCCATACCCCGGCATCGAACGCCCGGGAGACCGGAAACCATTGAAAGAAGGGCATTTCCGGGAGGAGGACGAGCTCGCTTTCTTGCACCTTCACGTGATCGAGGAGCTCCTCCCAGTCCTTCGCGAACGCATCTCGCGCATCGTGCAGCTGGCATACCGTGATCTTCATGGCGGTGATTTCCTGAGCATGTGGCGTGCCGGAGCGTCAATACCACGGACGGCAGATACGTACCGCCCACGGACGGTTCTCGCGCGTCGACGGGTCTCGTGTCAAGCTTCACGCAGAGCGATGGAGGCAGTCGATGATCGACCTTTATTACTGGACCACGCCGAACGGTCACAAGATCAGCGTGTTCCTCGAGGAGACGGGCCTGCCGTACCGCATCATTCCGGTGGACATCGGCAAAGGCGCGCAGTTCGAGCCGGCCTTCCTGGCGATCTCGCCCAACAACCGCATCCCGGCGATCGTCGATCACGCCCCGGTGAGCGGCGGTGCGCCGATCTCCCTGTTTGAATCCGGCGCGATCCTGCTGTACCTCGCCGAAAAGACCGGCAAGCTCCTGCCGGCCGACCTGCGCGGCCGCGCGGAAGTGTTGCAGTGGCTGTTCTGGCAGGTGGGCGGGCTTGGACCCATGGCGGGCCAGAACCATCACTTCGCCCGCTACGCCCCGGAGACGATCCCCTACGCCATCGAGCGCTACACCAAGGAAACGAACCGCCTCTACGGAGTGCTGAACAGACGGCTCGCGGACCGGCCGTTCGTCGCGGGCGAGTACTCGATCGCCGACATCGCGTCCTACCCGTGGATCGTGCCCTACGAGTCGCAGGGCCAGAAGCTAGTGGATTTCCCGCACCTGCAACGGTGGTTCGAGACGATCCGCGATCGTCCTGCGACGATCCGCGCCTACGAGAAGGCGAAATCCATCAACACGCAAGCGACTATCACGGAGGAGTCGCGGCGCATACTCTTCGGGCAGACCGCGAGCCGCTAGGCCGCGAGAACGGCCGTCACGGCATCGACCACCCTGTCGGGCGTGAAGCCGAAGAAGTTGAACAAGTCGCCCGCGGGCGCCGACTCCCCGAAGCGCTCCATACCGACCACCTGGCCGGTGCGGCCCACGTACTTGCGCCAGAAGTCGGGACTGCCGGCTTCGACAGCCACGCACGGCAGCTTCGCAGGTAACACGCTGTCTCGATACGCCGCATCCTGACGGTCGAAGACGGTTGTCGCGGGCATCGAGACCACGCGCACGGGAATGCCCGCCTGCAGCAGTCTCTTGTGCGCATCGACCGCGAGCGCGACTTCCGAGCCCGTCGCGATGATGAGCGCTCGCGGCTCGCCCGCCGCCTCCGCAAGAACATAGCCGCCGCGGCGGATGTTGGCGGAGGCCTGCGGCGAGCGCTTCTGGAACGGCAGATTCTGTCGGCTCAACACCAGACAGGTGGGGCCGTCCTGCCGCTCGAGCGCCGCGACCCACGCGACTGCGGACTCCTCGGAGTCACACGGCCGCCACACATCCATGTTGGGAATGATCCGCAGCGCGGCGAGGTGCTCGACCGGCTGATGCGTCGGTCCGTCCTCGCCGAGCCCGATCGAATCGTGTGTGAAGACGAAGATCGAGCGGATGCGCATCAGCGCCGCCATGCGCAGCGCGTTGCGGCAGTAATCGGAGAACGTGAGAAAGGTGCCGCCGTAGGGAATGAAGCTGCCATGCAGCGCGATGCCGTTCATGATCGCCGCCATGCCGAACTCGCGCACCCCGTAGTGCAGGTAGTTGCCTCCCGCAGCGCGACTGACCGCGCGCGAGCCCGACCACAAAGTGAGGTTCGAGCCGGCGAGATCCGCGGAGCCGCCGATCAACTCCGGCAACACGGGCGCCAACGCTTCGAGCGTCTCCTGCGAGGCCTTGCGCGTCGCAACACCCGGCGCCTTCTGTTGCACTTTCGTGATGAGCTCCCGAGCCCGGGGTCCGAGCTCCCCCGGAAGCTCGGACCGCAAGCGCCGCCGGAACTCGAGCGCCTCACGCGGATAGGCCTGCTCATAGCGGCTGAAGGTTATTTTCCACATGCCCTCGGCGACCGCACCCGCCTCGCGCGCATCCCACTCGTCGTAGACATGTCGCGGAATTTCGAACGGCTCGTAGGGCCAACCCATGGCCGCCCGCGCCGCGGCAATCTCCTGCTCGCCGAGCGGCGCGCCATGGGATTCGTGGGTCCCCGCCTTGGTGGGAGCGCCTTTGGCGATGGTCGTCTTGCAGCAGATCAGCGACGGCTGATGGCGGACGTCCTGCGCCGCGCAGATTGCACGATGAACTTCCTCGCTGTCGTGGCCGTCGACGTCGCGGATCACGTGCCAGCCATACGCTTCGAAGCGTTTGGGCGTGTCATCAGTGAACCATCCCTCGACATGCCCATCGATGGAGATGCCGTTGTCATCGTACAGCGCAATGAGTTTGCCGAGACCGAGCGTTCCAGCCAGCGAGCACGCCTCATGCGAAATGCCTTCCATCATGCAGCCGTCGCCGAGGAACACGTAGGTGTAGTGCGCTACGATCTCGATGCCCGGCCGGTTGAACTCCCGCGCCAGCAGCTGCTCCGCGATCGCCATGCCGACGGCGTTGGAGATGCCCTGCCCGAGCGGTCCGGTCGTGGTCTCCACGCCGGGCGTGACGCCATACTCCGGGTGCCCGGGGGTTGTCGAATGCAGCTGGCGGAAGCGCCTGAGCTGCGACAGCGGCAGGTCATAGCCGCTCAAGTGCAACAGTGCGTACAACAACATCGAGCCGTGGCCGTTCGAGACCACGAAGCGGTCCCGGTCCGGCCATTGCGGATTCGTCGGGTTGTGCCGCAAGTGACGCCGCCACAGCACCTCCGCGATTTCGGCCATGCCCATCGGCATGCCGGGATGGCCGGAATTCGCCTGCTGGACCGCATCCATCGCCAGAGCGCGCAGCGCATTGACGGCATCACGGCGCGGCGGCGCCGTGACAGGGGGTTGAATTCTCGGTGCGGCGCTCATGTTGCAATTTCCTCCTCGCTGCGCAGTGCTGCTGAGTGAAACGTGGCGAGCTGCCCGAGGCCGAGGAACCGCGCGCCGATGCGCCACTCGGTGGCGGCGTCCAGCGGCTCGTCGGGGTCGCCGAGGGAGGGCAGCAGCAGATCGGCGGGCGCGAAGTCCTGGCCGAGCGTCCAGCTGCTGGGCGTCGCCACCGTGAAACACCCGGCGGACTTGGCCGCGAGCACGCCGATCGCCGAGTCCTCGAACGCGACGGCGCGACCCGGGGCGACACCGAGCCTCCCCAGCACCAAGTCATAGACATCGGGTGCGGGCTTCTTTCTCGAGACGACATCGCCGCTGACAATCGCGCTGAACCAACTCAGCGCGTCCGCTCCCAAGCCGCTGCTGAGCAGCGACTCGACATTCTGTGGTGAAGTCGTGGAAGCGATGGCGAGCTGGATTCCCGAGGCTCGTGCCTCGGTCATCAGACGGGCCACTCCCGCCCGCGGCCGCAGGGCGCCGAGGTCCACGAGCTCCGTGTAGAGCCGGGTCTTGGTGCCGTGAATCTCCGGCACGAGGCGCAGCAGGCGCTCGCTCTCCGCTGGCTGCAGCTGCAGCCGTTCGATGTAGCGGCGAATCCGTTCCTTGCCGCCCGTCACTTGCAGCAGCTCAGCGTACAGCTCGGGCGTCCAGTTCCACTCGAGGCCGTAGGCGCAGAACGCTTCGTTGAAGGCCCGCCGATGCGCCTCCTCCGTATCCGCGATGGTGCCGTCGACGTCGAAGATCAAAGCCTCAAACTCCCGCGCCGCGCGCCGCATTACGCGAGTCATCGGCGCAGCCCGAGCGGCTCGCGCGCCACGGACTCCTTTTTGCATTCGAGCAATCGCCAGATCATGGGTGTGAAGATCAGCTGCATGGCCAGATCCATCTTGCCGCCCGGACAGACGATCGTGTTCGGGCGCGACATGAACGAGTCGTGCAGCATCGACTGCAGATAGGGAAAGTCGATACCGCGCGGGTTGGCGAAGCGAATGACCAGGAACGACTCATCGGGTGTCGGAATGAAGCGCGCGATGAACGGGTTGGAGGTGTCGACGACCGGCACACGTTGGAAGTTGATATGGGTGCGGGAGAACTGCGGGCAGATGTAGTGCACGTAGTCGTCCATGCGCCGCAGGATCGTGTCCATCACGGTGTCCGCGGAATAGCCGCGCGTCGCGCGGTCGCGATGCAGCTTCTGGATCCACTCGAGATTGATCACCGGCGTCACGCCGATCAGCAGGTCGACATGGCGCGCGAGGTTGACCTCGTCCGTGACGATCGCCCCGTGCAGGCCCTCATAGAACAGTAGATCGGTGTCCGCCGGCAGCTCTTCCCACTCGGTGAACGTGCCGGGCTTCTGGCCGTAGGGCGCCGCCTCCAGCTCATCGTGCAGGTACCTGCGGCTGCGCCCGCGGCCGCTCTGCCCGTACTTGCCGAACAGCTCCTCGAGCTCCTTGAAGAGGTTGGCGGCCGGCCCGAAATGACTGAAATGCTGGTCGCCGCGCTCGAGCGCACGCGCCATCTGCTCCTTCATCCCGGCGCGGTCGTAGCGGTGGAAGCTGTCGCCCTCGACGAAGGCGGCGCGCACCTGCTCGCGGCGGAAGATCTGCTCGAACGTCTTGCTGACCGAGGTGGTCCCGGCGCCGGAGGAGCCGGTGACGGCGATGATCGGATGTCTGGCCGACATGGCTGAATTACCCGCAGCGGATCAGGCGTGGCTGGTGAAGAGTCCGCGCGTCCCGAACAGCGGCGCGTCGAACTCGAAGTCATTGTGGTCGCGGTGGTAGCGCTCGATCCTCTCGACCTCGGCGCGTGCGCCGAACACGAAGCCGATCCGCTGGTGCGCGCTGTCCGGTGTGACCTCCAGAATCGGCACATGGCCGGTGCTGGCACGGCCGCCCGCCTGCTCGATGAGATAGCCGATCGGGTTCGCTTCATAGAGCAGCCGCAGCCGCCCCGGCTTGGTCAGGTCCTTGCGGTCGCGCGGATACATGAAGACCCCGCCACGCATGAGAATGCGGTGAGTCTCCGCCACCAGCGAAGCGATCCAGCGCATGTTGAAGTCCCGACCGCGCGGGCCGCTCTTGCCGGCCAGACACTCGTTCACATAGCGCTTGACCGCAGGCTCCCAGTGGCGCGAGTTCGAGGCGTTGATGGCGAACTCGGATGTCTCCTCGGGTATGCGCAGAGCCGGGTGCGTCAGCATGAATTCACCTATCTCCCGATCGAGAGTGAACCCGTTCACGCCGCTGCCGGTCGTCAACACCAGCATGGTGGAGGGTCCGTAGATGGCGTAGCCGGCACACACCTGCGCCGCGCCGGGCTGCAGGAAATCGCTCTCGGCCGGCTCCTGCACCCCCTCCGGACAGCGCAGCACCGAGAAAATGCTGCCCACCGAGACATTCACGTCGATGTTCGATGAGCCGTCGAGCGGATCGAACAGCAGCAGGTAGCGACCGCGCGGATATTCTGCAGGAATCGGATGCGGCGCCTCCGTCTCCTCGGACAACATGCCGGCGAGCTGCCCGCCCCACTCGTTGGTGCGCACGAAGATCTCGTTCGCCATGACATCGAGCTTCATCTGGGCCTCGCCCTGCACGTTGACGGAGCCCGCTCCCCCCAGCGCGTCGGCCAACGCTCCCTTGCCAATGAGGGTCGCGATGCGCTTGCAAGCGAGGCGCACATCGTTGACGAGCGCGGTGAAGCCGCCCGTCGCCAGGCCGCTCGCGCCGTTCAGTC
>VBNY01000260.1 GCA_005877705.1 Gammaproteobacteria bacterium | reverse complement strand
CGCCGCCAGTAGCTTCGGATTGGGTGGCGCTGCCGCCAGCATCTCGTCCCAGAGCCCGAAGCGCAGCAGCGCTGCGTACTCTGCAGTGAGGCTCCAGTCGACTCCGGGCATCGCCAGGAGCATGTCATCGCGAACGGCCTTGCGCGCGCCTCTCACAGCGTCGAGGGTCTCGAGCTTGCGCCCCTCCATGGCGGCCGAGTACGCCAGGAATTGATAGTTGTGAGCGAGGTACATGCTGTAATAATCAGGCGGCTTGGTGCTGCGAAAGTACGCTTCGTCCGCGGCCGCACCCTTGCGATTCGCCTCGGCCGCCTCCTCGTAGCGCCCGACCCGCTGCATGATGTGCGCCGGAATGTGCTCGAGGTGCCCAGCCCCCGGCATTATCCCGCGCAGCCGCTCGGCAGCGGTCACCGCCTTCTCGGGGTGCGGTGAGGCCTCCATGGTGTGCACGTAATAGTGATTGGCGCCGGGGTGTCCGGGGTCGCGCTTCAACACCGACTCGAGCGTCGCCTGGATTTCTTCAGTACCTGGCGCAGGTTTTCCGTCCGCGGTCCACAGCTTCCAGGCATTCAGATTCATCAGCGCCTCGGCGTACAGCGTCTGGACGTCGAGATCTGGTGGGAACTGCTTGGCAGCGGAGCGCATCGCCGCGGCGTACGCGGTGAGTACAGGCGTTGCGTTGGAGGGATCGAGCGGTTGCGGCGTGGGATATCGCTTTGCCAACGCAGCGATCAGCGCCTGCTCGACGGGGGCGGCGCGGGATGCATTTTTCTGCGCGTTGTGCAGAGCCTCCCAGGCCACCTTGGCCCGAGCTTCCTCCATGAGCGGCAGGTTGTAGTTAGGGCCCACGGTCAGTGCGACACCCCAGTAGCACGGGGCACACCCGGGATCGAGCTCGGCCGCCTGCGCGAATGAGCGCGTCGATTCATCGTGATTGAACGCCCAAAGCAGTCGCATGCCCTGGTCGAAGTACTGCTGCGCTTCCGCGGAGGAGGTCGTCACCTTGCGGTGAAAGTCTCCGAGCCCATCGAACAACCGCGCGCCCCGAGCCCAGTCCGCGACGCTCGCCGGCACGTGACTCATTGCGCCGTTCGCGGCGGGCGTTGAGACCGCGGGTCCACTGGAGTTTTTTGCCGACCAAGCGCTGGAAGACGAAGAATTCGGGGCTTGGCCGGACTTGCTGCAGCCGGAGCTCATCCACACTGCCGCAACGGCTAGGACAACAAGCTCGCGCATCTCCCCTCCCCTTGCAACGACACCCCGTCTGGCACCATGAAGCGACACGGAAGTTGGCAGCTTGGCACCCCTTGTGCGCCCGGAAAGAGTCGCTCCGTCAACCCAGCTCGTGCATGTCCTCCGGGGTGAGGCGCACGGATGCAGCGGCAATATTTTCCTCGAGATGTTGGATCGAGGCGGTGCCCGGGATCGGCAACATCACCGTCGAGCGCTCCAGGAGCCAGGCGATGGCGGCCTGCCCGACGGTCACCTTGTGGCGCTCGGCGACGCGCGCCAGCGCTCGCATCTCGCCCGCAGCGCTTGCGTGGCGACCCGAGCCGAGCGGCGCCCAGGGGATGAAGGCAATCGCCTCACTCTCGCAGTGCTCGAGCACCCCGTCCGAGCGCCGATCCTCGAGGTTATAGCGATTCTGAACCGACACGATCGGAGTGAGCCGCTGGGCGCGCTTGAGCTCGTCGAGGCTGACGTTGCAGACCCCGATGTGCCGGATCTTGCCCTCACCCTGCAGGCGGACGAGCTCGCCGATGGACTCTGCCAGCGGTACGCGCGGGTCCGGCGCGTGCAGCTGGTAAACGTCGATGCGCTCGCGCCGCAGGCGACGCAGACTGGCCTCGCAGGACTCGCGCAGATGCTCGGGGCGCGCGTTGCGATTCCAGACGTCCGGGCCGGGACGCGTGAGACCGCCTTTCGTCGCGATCACGAGCTCCGGCGAATAGGGGTACAGCGCCCGCGCGATGAGCTGCTCGCTCACTTCGGGCCCGTACGAATCGGCGGTATCGATGAAGTTCACGCCGAGCTGCACCGCTCGCTGCACGGTGATCCGCATGGCTCCGAAGCCGAGACGGTTCACTGTCAGGTCGACACCCAGCACGAGCTGACCGGCCGCAGCCGCATTCGCGGTGGATTTCATTGCGCCCCCTTCCAACCTTGTCCGGATGCCGCCAGCCGTTCCAACAGCGGCGCCGGACGCCAGCGCGCGCCGTGGCTCGGGGCGAGCCGCCGCATGGTTTCCACGACATGTGTCAACCCGGCCCGCTCGGCCCAGTACATCGGACCGCCCTTGTAGGCCGGGAACCCGTAGCCATTGACGTACACGACGTCGATATCGCTCGCGCGCAGCGCGATGCCCTCGTCCACGATTCTCGCGCCCTCGTTCACGAGCGGGTGCAGCAGCCGCTCGAGGATTTCCCGGTCGTCAATCTCACGCCGCTCGATGCCGAGCTCGCGCGAGACGCCCTCGATGAGCTCGAGGACCTCGGGATCGGCAATCCGTGTGCGCCCTTCGTAACGGTAGAAGCCTTTGCCGGTCTTCTGTCCGAGGCGCCCCTGTTCCACCAGGCGCTGCAGCAGCGGCGAGCGGCGCTCGTCCGGCGGGAGCTTGCGGCTCTTGCGGATGAGGTAGCCGACGTCATTGCCGGCCAGGTCGCGCACGGCGAGCGGTCCCATCGCAAACCCGAAGCTCTCGATGACGCCATCGATCTGCTCGGGCGTGGCGCCCTCTTCCAGCAGGAATTCCGCCTCGGCGCCGTAGAACTGCAGCATGCGGTTGCCGATGAAGCCGTCGCAGTTGCCGGCCAGCACGGGAACCTTGCCCAAGGTCTTGCCGAGCGCCATCACGGTGGCGATCGTTTGCGGCGAGGTGCGCGTGCCGCGCACGTTCTCGAGCAGCCTCATGACGTTCGCCGGGCTGAAGAAATGGGTGCCAACCACCTTCTCCGGCCGCGACGTCGTCGCGGCGATCGCATCGATGTCCAGCGAGGAGGTGTTCGTTGCCAGGATGGCATGCGCTGCAGCGACTCGCTCGAAATTGGCGAATACTTCCTTCTTGACCTGCAGGTCCTCGAAGACGGCTTCGATGATGATGTCCGCATCCACGAGCGCCTCGTACTCGGTGACGCCCCGGATGAGCGACAGCGCCTCGTCCATGCGCTGCTGCGTGAGACTGCCGCGCGCCACGGAGGCTGCGTAGTTCTTGCGGATGGCACCCAGCCCGCGATCGAGCGCTTCCCGGGTAACGTCCAGCAAGCTGACAGGGATGCCGGCGTTGGCGAAGCACATGGCGATACCGCCGCCCATCGTGCCCGCTCCGACGACTGCGACTCTGCGCACCGCAAGCGGCTCCACATCGGCGGGCACGTCGGGAATCTTGCGGGCCTCGCGTTCCGCGAAGAACACGTGCACGAGCGCCTCGCGCTGCGGGCTATCGCGGCACTCATTGAAGTATTCGCGTTCGAGGCGGAACGCTTCCTCCTTCGGCCGCATGCAGGCCGCCTCGATACTGTCGATGATTCTCCAGGGCGCCAGCTGGCCGCGCGCCTTGGGCTCGATTTTCTTGCGGAACGCCGCGAACACTTCAGGATTGACTCCCGTGATCCGCTCCGCCACATCGCTCGCGATTCGCAGCGGCCTCTTTTCCTGCACCACCCGGCGCGCGAACCGCACGGCCTCGCCCACGACATCATCGGCCAGTGCGTCAACGACGCCCAGCTCGAGTGCGCGAGGCGCGGGAAGGTGTGCGCCAGACGTAATCGCTTCGAGAGCCGCCTCCGGCCCGGTGAGACGTGTGAAGCGTTGAGTTCCGCCGGCACCGGGGATCAGACCGAGCTTCACCTCGGGCAAGCCGACTTTGGCGCCGTTCGCGGCGATCCGCCAATGGCACGCGAGCGCAAGCTCCAACCCGCCGCCGAGCGCGGCGCCCTCGATCGCCGCGACGATCGGCTTGGGTGTCGCCTCCATCTGCGCCTGTATCTCGCGCGTGATCGGCGATTTCAGCACGAGCCCGGAGGCGATCTCGTTGATGTCCGCGCCGGCGGCGAAGCTGCCCCTCGCGCCGGCGACGACGATGGCCTTGACGGCGGTATCGGCCGCTGCTCGCCTGAGCCCATCCGTCAGCCCCTCGCGCACCGCGAGACTCAGTGCGTTGACCGGTGGATTGTCGATCTGCAGAACGACAACATCACCGTCGGGGCGGTAGTTCACTGCCGGCACGACACTCTCCTAGTGGGGCAGTGGATGATATGCGGGACGCCCGATTGGTGCGAGCTGTGCTGCGCTTGTCAGCGCTGCCGATCCGCCGGCCAACCGAATACACTTGGCAATGTGGACAATGTCGAGGTGGCCGTCATCGGTGCGGGTGTCGTCGGGCTCGCGGTGGCGCGCGCGTTCGCCCGGCAGGGTCATGAGACCTTGCTGCTCGAGGCCGCCGCAACGTTCGGCACCGAGACCAGCTCGCGCAACAGCGAGGTCATCCACGCGGGCATCTATTATCCGCCGGGCTCTCTCAAGGCGCAGACCTGCGTGGCGGGGCGTGATCTGCTGTACGAGTTCTGCGACCGCTATGGAATACCCCATCGCCGTTGCGGCAAGCTCATCGTGGCCACTTCCGAAGCGCAGCTTGCCAGGCTGTCGGGCCTGCAAGAGGCGGCACGCGCCAACGGCGTGCAGCTCGAACCCCTGAGCCGCGCGCAGGCGCTCGCGCTCGAGCCCCAGCTCGCGTGCGCCGCAGCGCTGCATTCCCCGTTGACGGGCATCATCGATTCACACGCCTACATGCTTGCGTTGCTCGGCCAGGCGCAGAGTCACGGAGCGACTCTGGTCTGCGAAAGTCGCGTGATGCGCATGCGGCTCGAGCGCAATGCGGTTCTCATCGCCGTCAATGGACAGGAACCGACGTTGCGCGCGGCAATGCTCGTGAACTGCGCTGGGCTGCGCGCACCTGAGGTGGCGCGCCTGATGGAAGGCTTTCCACCCGAGCATATCCCAACGCCATACTTCGCGAAGGGCAGCTACTTCGCGCTCACCGGACGCTCGCCGTTTCAGCGGCTCATCTATCCGCTACCTGGGCCGGACGGTCTCGGCGTGCACCTGACACTGGATCTCGCCGGCCGGGCGCGCTTTGGCCCGGACGTGCAGTGGGTCGAGCAGTGCGACTACGCCGTGGATCCGCGTCGAGCCGAGCGGTTCTACGCGGGGATCCGGGCGTTCTGGCCGCAGCTCGCGCCCGGCGCCTTGCAGCCGGCGTATGCCGGCATTCGCCCGAAGATCGCCGGTCCGCTGGAGGCGGCCGCGGACTTTCGTATCGACGGGCCGCAGACTCACGGGGTCGCCGGCGTCGTACACCTGTTTGGAATCGAATCGCCGGGCCTGACGGCGTCGCTCGCGTTGGCCGAGCACGTGCTGCAGGTCGCAACTGCTAGCGGCTAGCCGATGACCTGCCGTTCCTTCAATGCGGCGATGATGCGCCGTGCGGCCTCCTCCGCCGACCCTTGGCTCGTGTCCACGACGATTTCCGGGTTCTCCGGCACTTCGTACGGCGAATCGAGGCCGGTGAAGTTCTTGATCTTGCCTTCCTTGGCGCGCGCGTACAGCCCTTTCGGGTCGCGGCGCATGCACTCCTTAAGCGGTGTGTCGAGGTAGATCTCGATGAATTCGTCACCACTCACCAGCTCGCGAACCATGCGTCGCTCGGCGCGGAACGGCGAGATGAAAGAGCACAGCACGATCGTGCCGGCATCGACGAACAGCCTGGCTACCTCCCCGACACGGCGGATGTTCTCGACGCGGTCGGCGTCGGTGAACCCGAGGTCGCGATTCAAGCCGTGCCGCACGTTGTCGCCGTCGAGCATGTACGTATGCGCACCGTGCGCATGCAGCTCGCGCTCCACGATGTTGGCGATCGTGCTCTTGCCCGAGCCCGACAGACCCGTGAACCAGAGAATCGCCGGCCGGTGTCCGTTCAATTGCACTCGCGAGGCCTTGTCCACCAGCACGCTCTGGCGGTGAACGTTGGTCGCGCGGCGCAGGCCGAACGTGATCATCCCGGCGCCGGCAGTCGCGTTCGTGAAGCGATCGATCAGAATGAAAGCCCCGGTCGCGCGGTTCTCCGAGTAAGGATCGAAGGCGACCGGCGCGGCCGTCGCGACATTGCACAATCCGATCTCGTTCAGGCCCAGCGTCCTGGCGGCGATGTGCTCGAGGGTGTTCACATCGACCTTGTGCCTGAGACTCGTGATCCGCGCCGGCAGGTACTTCGTGCCGATGCGCATGAGATAGGAACGTCCGGGCAGCATGGCGTCTTCCGCCATCCACAACACGTGGGCGGCGAACTGATCGACGACTTCGGGGCGGCTGTCGGCACGCGCGATCAGATCGCCGCGGGCGACATCCAGCTCATCGGCGAGAGTGAGTGTTATGGCATCTCCCGCGCGCGCCTCGGATCTATCTCCGTCCGCCGTCACGATACGCGCGACGCTCGACTCCTTGCCCGAGGCGGCCACCACCACGCGATCTCCGGGCTTGACGGTTCCGGATGTGACAGTGCCCGCGAAGCCGCGGAAGTCCAGATTCGGGCGGTTCACCCACTGCACCGGAAAGCGCAACGGCTTCGCCTCGAGACCGTGATCGACTTCGAGGCCCTCGAGGTGCTCGAGCAGGGTCGGGCCGTCGTACCAGCACATGCGCTCCGAATGGCGCGTGATGTTGTCACCGAAGCGCGCCGACACCGGAATCGGGGTAATCGAGGCGAACTGCAGCGATTGGGCGAAGCCCAGGAAGTCGCCGACGATGTGATGAAAGCGCTCGCCCGAGAACTCCGCCAGGTCGATCTTGTTCACGGCGACCACGATGTGGCGTATGCCGAGCAGCGAACAGATGTAGCTGTGCCGGCGCGTCTGCGTGAGCACACCCTTGCGAGCATCGATCAGGATCACGGCGGCGTCGGAGTTGGACGCCCCGGTCGCCATGTTGCGCGTGTATTGCTCGTGTCCGGGCGCATCCGCCACTATGAACGCGCGCCGCGGCGTGGTGAAAAACCGGTACGCCACATCGATGGTGATGCCCTGTTCACGCTCGGCCTCCAGGCCATCGACGAGCAACGCGAAATCGATGTCGCCATCGGTTGTGCCGTGCTTGCGGCTGTCGCGCTCGAGGGCGGCGAGCTGGTCCTCGAGTATCAGCTGGGTGTCGTACAGGAGTCTGCCGATGAGCGTCGATTTGCCGTCGTCCACCGAGCCGCAGGTCAGAAAGCGCAGCAGTCCCTTGGCGGGGCCGTCCACCCCTCCCGAGCTGACGCTGACGTGCTGGGGCGTGTGCGCAATCATCAGAAGTAGCCCTCGCGCTTTTTCTTCTCCATCGAGCCGCTCTCATCATGGTCGATGAGACGCCCGGAGCGTTCGGAGGTACGCGTGGCGAGCATCTCTTCGATGATGTCATCGAGCGTCGTGGCGCTGCTCTCGATGGCGGCCGACAGCGGGTAGCAGCCCAACGACCTGAAGCGCACCATGCGCGTCTCCTCGACTTCGCCCGCGAGCAGCGGCATGCGGTCATCGTCCCGCATGATCAGCTGGCCGTCGCGGGCGACCACCGGCCGGGGCGCGGCGAAGTACAGTGGCACCACGGGAATATCCTGCGCCCGGGTGTACTGCCAGATGTCGAGCTCGGTCCAGTTCGAGAGCGGGAATACGCGGATCGTCTCTCCCTTGCTGATGCGAGTGTTGTAAAGACTCCAGAGCTCAGGACGCTGATTGCGCGGGTCCCAGACGTGGCCCGCCGACCGGAACGAGAACACGCGCTCCTTGGCGCGGCTCTTTTCCTCATCGCGGCGGGCTCCGCCGAAGGCCGCGTTGAACTGCCATTTATCGAGCGCCTGCTTGAGCGCCTCGGTCTTCATCACTTGGGTATGAAGCTGGGACCCTGATGTGATCGGATTGATGCCGCGGGCGATCCCTTCGCGGTTGGTGTATACGAGCAGCTGCACGCCGTACAGCGATG
>VBNY01000490.1 GCA_005877705.1 Gammaproteobacteria bacterium | reverse complement strand
GAAGGCGAACGAGCTGGGCCAACCGATGAACATTGCTGTGGCCGACACGGGCGGCAATCTGGTGGCCCACGTGCGCATGGATGGCGCCTGGATTGGCAGCATCGATATCGCGATCAACAAGGCCTTCACCTCGCGGGCTTTCGACATCAGCACGCGGGACCTTGCCAAGAACTCGCAGTCAGGTGACCAGTTCTTCGGCATCCATGCCTCCAATCATGGTCGCGTGATGATATTTGCCGGAGGCGTTCCGCTCAGGCGCTCGGGAAAAGTGGTCGGCGCCGTCGGAGTCAGTGGCGGCTCGGGCGAGCAGGACCACTCGGTCGCAGAAGCGGCCGCGCGTGCGTTTGAGTAAGCTCAAGGAGAAGCGAAGTCATGGCAAGTAATCGGGGTGTTGTATACGTGGGGCCGGGGAAGGTGGAAGTTCAAAGCATCGAGTTTCCTAAGCTCGTGGATCCCCGCGGCAAGAAGTGCGATCACGGAGTGATACTCAAGGTCGTGACCACGAACATCTGCGGGAGCGATCAGCACATGGTGCGCGGACGCACCACGGCGCCGGCCGGGCTAGTCCTGGGGCATGAGATCACCGGCGAGGTGATCGAGGCTGGACGGGACGTGCAGTTCATCGGCATTGGTGACCTTGTCTCGGTACCATTCAACGTTGCGTGCGGCCGCTGCCGAACGTGCAAAGATGGCGATACTTCTGTGTGTCTGAACGTGAATCCGGCGCGTGCGGGAGGCGCGTACGGATACGTGGATATGGGCGGCTGGGTTGGCGGCCAGGCAGAGTACGTAATGGTGCCTTATGCGGATTTCAACCTCCTACGCTTCCCCGATAAGCAGCAGGCAATGGAGAAGATCCGCGATCTCACGTGCCTGACGGACATTCTGCCAACCGGCTATCACGGTTGCGTCTCGGCCGGCGTCACTACAGGTTCCACCGTGCTCATTGCCGGGGCCGGTCCGGTCGGACTGGCCGCGGCGGCCTCGGCGCTGTTGCTCGGCGCTGCGGTCGTCATGGTCATGGACTTCAGCAGGGAGCGCCTTGCTCAGGCTCGTTCGTTCGGAGGCGAGACGATCGATCTGAATCTGTGCGGCACACTGGCTGATCAGGTCGAGCAGATCATCGGCGTTCGCGAAGTGGACTGCGCGGTCGACTGCGTGGGCTGCGAGGCAAAAGGTCAAGGCGGTGTCGAACAGCCGGCGATCGTACTCAATCAGCTGATGGATGTAACTCGGGCTGCGGGCGCAATCGGCATTCCCGGCCTATACGTGACGGACGACCCGGGCTCGAAGGACGCAGCGGCGCGTCAGGGGAGTCTCAGTCTGCGCTTTGGTCTCGGATGGGCCAAGTCTCACTCGTTCCTTACCGGCCAGACGCCCGTCATGAAATACAACCGCGCGCTGATGATGGCGGTTCTGCATGACCGCATCCATATCGCG